>NZ_JBVVQU010000006.1:0-160781 GCF_055811555.1 Mesorhizobium sp. WSM4813 | reverse complement strand
AGGCGCTGCTGCGAGCAAAGGCCGAGAGAACCATCAAGGCTCTGTGGGACGCGGTCGGCGCGGTCGTCGACCTCTTCCCCCCAGCCGAATGTGCCAATTACTTCAAAGCCGCAGGATATGAACCGGATTAAACAGGACGTGCTCTAGACCGCTCGCTCATCGCCGGGCTGCCCCCGTTTCAGGGCATGGCCCCGGCGGATCTTGATCGCATCATCCAAAAAGCCAGTTCGCTTAGGGTATCGAAGAATTATGAGATCTTCGAGCAAGAGGCCGAGGCACACTCATTCTTCCTGCTGCTCGACGGACATGTCCGCGTTGTGAAGACCACACCCGATGGCCAGCAGGTGATCGTTCGCTATATTAGCCCGGGTGAACTGATGGGGATCGCACACGCGCTTGGCCGCAAGACCTATCCGGCAAGCGCCATAGCCGCCGTCGACTGTGTTGTTCTTTCCTGGTCAAGCTCCCTTTGGTCGATATTTGTAGCAGCCTTCCCGAGTTTCGGCGTCAATACCTACAAGACGGTCGGCGACAGGCTTCAGGACGCGCAGACACGTGTCGTCGAGATGTCGACGGAGCAGGTGGAGCAACGGGTCGCGCACGCTCTGCTTCGACTCTCCGAACAGAATGGCAAGAAGACTGACCACGGCATTCTGATCGACTTTCCGATCTCGCGCCAGGATATCGCCGAAATGACCGGCACGACCCTTCACACGGTAAGCCGGCTGCTTACGACGTGGGAAGAAAAGGGGGTCGTGGCGAGCGGCCGTCAGAAGGTCACCATCGTCGAGCCTCGTCGCCTGCTGACGCTCGCCGAGGGCAGCGAGGGGCGCTAGCGCGATTTCGTTTATCGACCGGCTATGTCCATCTCCCAACATGGCATGCCGAGGCGAAACGTTGAGGATTGCCTGCCGTGGGCCCATCCGTTTCCACTCTTCTTACGTTTGCAATTACCTCACTGGCGATAGAAATGACGCCGGGGCCGAATATGGGCTATCTCGCGGTCCTCGGCCTGAGCAGGGGCCGGGCCGCGGGTCTTTCGGCAGTCCTGGGAATCGCGCTCGGGTTGGGGCTGCTCGGCATCGCTGTAGGTCTTGGGATCGGCTCGTACATTCTCGATAATCGTTTTGCATATGAAACCGTCCGCTGGGCAGGCGCGCTCTATCTGTGCTGGCTTGCCTTTGACAGCTGGATCGAATCGCGACGGCCGCCCGAAACCGGACCGCTCGATCTGTCGTTGATCGTCTACTTTCGCCGCGGACTTGTTACGAATGTGCTCAACCCGAAAGCGGGGCTCTTCTTCGTTGCGGTGCTGCCAGATTTCGTCGATGGCTCCACCACAGCAGTCACGCAACTGTCGATCCTGATTGCAACCTACGTGGGCGTCGCGACGCTGGTTCATACCATAATCGTGATGCTGGCGGGGGCGGTGCAGCCCTACCTATCGCGCCCCAAATGGCGGCGAGGCGCGGGCAACTTTTTTGCCGCAACCCTTTTGGTTCTGGCAGTCTGGTTGTTCATGAAAGGCGCGCGCTAGTCGAGCCGCGTCGAGATGGTCCGAGCGCCAAACGCCTAGCGCAGACAATCGCGGAAATCCTTTCGTTACGCGGGGTTTTGATGCGCGCGGGAATGCCATTCCCTTGCCTTATTCGCACATGAATCGAAGAGCTTCGGGCTTGCTGATTTCGAGGGTGCGAAGACCATGAAACTTGAGGATTCCCTTGTCGCGCAACCTGGAGAGGACACGCGATACGGTCTCGATTGTAAGTCCGAGGTAGTCGCCGATATCCTGCCGGGACATCGGCAACTCGATCTGGGCCAACTCCCCCTGGCGATCAGCCATGTCTACCAAGAATGCTGCAATACGTTCGACGGCGTTCTGGCGGCCGACCACGAGCAGGTGTTCCTGTGCGCGGACCATGCCACGAAGGGCGAGCTGAAGAAGCTCCCGGGACATATCAACGCCCGCGGTCGGGCGGAAGGTTCGCAAACCCGTCGCGACTATGGCGTCGGCGAAAAAGTGATGGGTGTGGTCGGCTTCGAAGCCGAAGGACTCGCCGGCGAGGTGGAATGCCGTTATCTGCCGGCGCCCATCAGAGAGGAGCCGGTAAACCCGAACCGCCCCGAATTCGATCTGATAATGGCTGCTAACTTTCTCGCCCTGGGCATAAATCTCCGAACCGGCGGCAAAAAACGAAACGGGCAGCGGCCGCGTTGTTGCTGAGCCCGCGGCACCCGAACCGATCGAGGTTGCACCCGACACGATTTCGAAAGGGACTTCGGAGCGGACGAGAGCGTGCATGGCTGATTCCTTCATTTCTGATCAATCAGCAATCGCGCGAATTCCTCGACCGCGAAATTCGGTTATGTCCTAAGGGAATCCACGTAGTCGGAGCTCAAACATGCTGCAAGACCATGCACTACGTCGATCAGGTCGTCGCCGATGATCGGCTTGGTCAGAACCGTCAAACCGTCGGCGGCCGCAGTCGAGGAAAGCCCGTCTACCAGCAGAATTACAGGCCCCGGCATTCGTCCAAGCGATTGCCGCGCAGCCGGGTCCATCGCCAGAGCACTTTCGTCGACGACCATGCAGACTGCCTTCGCAGCGGCGGAAGATGCTTCGGCCTGCGTCAGCATCGCATGAGAATCGACCGAGAATCCCTCCACTTCGAGCGCGAACTCGAGTGATTGCCGCAAAGCGCGGTCCGGAGCAACGACGAGAATGGTGTTGGCGGCGACCAAAGACGGATTCCTGAAGGCTGTCGGCGGGGACAGCCCGCCGGCGCAACTTCAGCTAGCGGCAATTCAGCGGCGTGCGCATTGCGCCAGGTCAAACGGCCAAATTGAATCAGGTGGGGCCGAAACTAGCGGCCAGTGCCATGCGGACGAGCTGCGGCAGGCTGTTTGCCTGCATCTTGGCCATGACATTGGCGCGGTGGACCTCGACCGTGCGCGGACTGATGTCGAGGTCGTAGGCTATGGATTTGTTCGGTAAACCCGCGACTACTCCGGAGAGAACCTGCCGCTCGCGGTCGCTGAGCCGCTCCAGCCTGGACTGAATAGTAGCGACATCATCGATTTCCGCCGGTTTGTCCACAAGCTGCTCGGCAGCGCGTTGGATGGCTTCGATGATAACGACGTCTTCGAACGGCTTTTCGATGAAGTCGATGGCGCCCGCCTTCATGGCCTCGACCGCCATTGGGACGTCACCGTGGCCGGTGATAACGATCGCTGGTAGCGTCGCTTTCAGCGACGAGAGATTGCGCAGCAGATCCACCCCTGACATGTCCGGCATGCGGAGGTCGGTCACGAGTACCCCGTTTCGGATGTTTGGCGCGGCTGTAAGGAAATCGGACGCGCTGTCGTGCATGCGAACCGCGAACCCAGCCATTCCCAGCAGGAACGCGAGCGACTTCCTGACGGGCTCTTCGTCGTCAACAATGTGGACGATGTAGTCACCCGTCTGCATTTTTGTCCTCCTCTTCAATTGCTGGAAGTGTGAAGCGGAAGGTCGCGCCGCCAGCGGCGTTGCGGCTGACCGAAATTTCACCTCCGTGCGCCTCCACTATGCGCTTTGAAATCGATAGACCAACCCCCATTCCGCCGGGCTTGGAAGTGACGAACGGCTTGAAAAGCTGAGAGGCGACGTCGTCGGCGACGCCTGGACCACTGTCCTCGACTACGACGGCGATTTCGCCGATCCCTGCGGGCTCCGTCCGAACGACAAGTTCTCGCCTGTTGCTCGCGCGCATGGCTTCCATCGCGTTGCGCATCAGATTGATAAGGACCTGCTGGATCTGGATACGGTCCACCATCACCATCTCCGCCCCAGGGACGAATTCGAATACGCTACGGATCCCGCGCTCGCGTGAGCCGACGAGCGCCAAGGCTCCGGCCTCTTCGACCAGGGTACGAATATTTTCGGGAGCCTTTTCCGTTTCACCTTTGGTCACGAATTCGCGAAGATGCCGGATGATCTGTCCGGCGCGCAGGGACTGTCTGGCCGTCTCTTCCAGCGCTCCTCTCATTTTCGTCGCAACACTGTCGTCCATGTCACGTAGCAGTCGCGCGCATCCCTGCACGTAGTTCGCAATGGCCGATAGCGGTTGATTGAGCTCATGCGCCAGTGTCGATGCCATCTCACCGAGTTCGTTCAAGCGGGCGAGCCTCGCCAGTTCGCCCTGAATTTCCTGCAGGCGGGCCGCAGATTCTTCCCGCTCCGTGAGGTCACGTATAAATCCGGTAAAATACGTCTTGCCTCCGGATCTCATCTCCCCGACGGCCAGCTTCATCGGAAACGTCGAGCCGTCCTTGCGTCGCCCGACAACGACCCGGTCGACGCCAATGATGCGCTTTTCCCCCGTTGTCAGATATCTGTGTATGTATCCATCGTGCTCGTGACGGTACGGTTCCGGCATCAGCAGGCGTACGTTCTGTCCTATGACCTCCGGTTCCGCATAGCCGAACTGGCGGACCGCCGCTGCATTGAACGAAACGATCGTGCCGTCTTTCTCGATCACTACGGTTGCGTCGAGCACCGTATCAAGGATGGATCGTAGATGAGCCTCGCGTGCGCCAAGCGCGCTCTCGGCCGCGTCGATCGCACGCCCGGCATGATGAAGCATGTCACCGATCCACGCGATCGTGAGGCCGACCACGGTAAAGATCACCAGTTCGGCGACGTCGTTGGACTGCCCTAACCGCGACCCGTCCAGCCAACAGGCCGCGGCCAGGGAAAGCGCGACAGCCAACAATCCAGGCTTGATGCCGCTTGCGACCGAGGCGACGAGTATCGCGGGAGCGAATAAGGCGAATGTCGCCCTGTCATCGAGCAGCCCCTGCAGGGAGGATCGCACTAAAAGCGCCGCCGCAACCGTGACCGTCGCCAGGATGTAGCCGTTAGCCCCGTCGAATCGATGAGAGAGAATTGCCTGAGCAATGCGTCCGTTGATTCCTATCAAGTTGGGGGTGGGCATGAGGTGGGTTGCCGATCGATAAGCGAGAACTGACAGACTGTGTTCCAACGAAACAGGAACAGTGATCGTCGCTTAGTTTGCTTTTACCCGTCAAGCAAACCCGCGCGAGTCTCCATCAGCGGCGGGCTCCAGCACCATTGATACCTGAGACGAGCTCACCTCTAGAGTGACACCAGGGCTTGCAGAGGCTCGCCGAAACAAACCTGGCGGTCTGAGCCCTGACGGAGCCGCTGGACCCGGCTTACAAAATATTCATTCGCGAGTTTGCGCTCGCGCAAATTGCAACGCTGTCGTCTCGGGTACATCGCGGTCAGCCGGTTGATGCCGCGCGAACAACGAAAGGATAGTCCCCGATGAAATTCCCGCTGATTTCCGCCGCCGTGGCCCTCTTCGCGCTGGCTGGCGGCGCGAATGCCGAAGAACATGTGGTCCAGATGCTCAACAAGGGCGAGAAGGGTGCAATGGTCTTCCAGCCAGCCTACGTCCACGCCGCTCCCGGCGACACCGTGAAGTTCGTGCCGACCGACAAGTCCCACAACGCCGAGATCATCAAGGGGATGCTGCCGGACGGCGCCGAGGCGTTCAAAGGCAAGATGAACGCGGAAGTCACCGTTACCCTGGCCCAGGAAGGCGTCTACGGCGTCAAATGCGCGCCCCACTACGGCATGGGCATGGTGGCGCTGATAGTCGTTGGTCAGCCCGTTAATGAGGCGGCCGCAAAAGCGGTCAAGCAGACCGGCAAGGCAAAAACGGCATTCGCCGATCTGTTCAGCCAGGTCGTCGCATCGAACTGAGCAGCTTCCCACACAGAGTTGCCTCCGGCTAGCATGCCGGATGGCGCGGGCCGGATGGACCAAGGCGGGGAGTCCATCCGGCCGTCTTGCCTGGGAGGACAACTGGGAATTCCGAGACTGCGATCCTTCACTGGGCCACACGTCGAACGATTTCGGCTGGCGCGCTCGGCTCGTGGACGGTTCTGCCGGACAAGCCCGTATCCGCAGTCCTGCTTGCGTTTGCCGCCTGCTCTCAGATGGCGCGGCTCACGCGCTGGGCCGGCGACCGGGCCGTCAAGGATCCGATGGTCGCCATCCTCCCCAACGCCATGCCGCAGGTCGCCGGTATCCGCGCGCTCGGCGGCGGTGCGATCGGATCGATGACGATGGCCGTGATGACGCGGGCGACGCTCGGGCATACCGGACGCCAGTTGAAAGCCGGAGGCGGCACGGTGTTCCTGTTCGAGGCGATCCTGCTCGCAGGCTCGCTGCGGATCCTTGGAGCCTTGACGCCGAATGCCGAGATGATGATCATCGTCGCGGGCATCATGTGGGCCACCGCCTTCCTTGGGTTTGCCGCTATTTACGGATTAGCGCTGGTTGGACCCAAAGCCCGTTAGGGCTTACGCGATCGAAAAAGGTTTGCGCCAGCGCAAAGACGGGATTCTTGGAGGCATGTAGCTTCTTATGCATCAACAAGGCGATGGATAAGGAGATCGACATGATTACGAGGCGCCAAACCCTTCTCGGAACAGTATTTGCCGCGGCCGCTTCTGCGGCAATATTCGCATTCCCAGCAATGGCGCAGTCGACGGATATAAGCGCTTTGCCGCGCCAGAGCGTTTCGCTGGTTGCTCCTCCATTCGTTCATGAGCACGAGCAGGTCGTCACGAGCGGCCCGAAAGTCGTCGAATTCACGATGACAATAGAGGAAAAGCCGATTGTCATCGATGGCGAGGGCACGACGCTGAGGGGCATGTTCAACGGCTCGATTCCTGGCCCGATGATGGTGGTCCACGAGGGCGACTATCTCGAGTTGACGCTGGTCAATCCCGAGACGAACGAGATGCCGCACAACATAGACTTTCACGCGGCGACAGGCGCCCTCGGCGGTGGCGCGCTGACGCATGTCAGCCCCGGCGAGCAGGTCACGCTGCGCTTCAAGGCCACGAGAACGGGAACCTTCGTCTACCATTGCGCGCCGGAGGGCATGATCCCGTGGCACGTGGTGTCGGGGATGAGCGGAACTTTGATGGTGCTGCCGCGCGACGGACTGAAGAACGACAAGGGTGAACCAGTTCGTTACGACCGGATCTATTACGTCGGCGAGAACGAGTTCTACATTCCGCGTGACGAGACCGGCACCTACAAGAAGTACGAATCGCTGGGCGAAAGCTACGACGAGACGATGAAGGCCATGCGCGGACTAATTCCAACCCACGTCGTGTTCAACGGCAAGGTTGGCTCCCTCACGGGCGAGAACGCCTTGAAAGCCAAGGTCGGTGAGGCGGTCCTGATCGTCCATTCGCAAGCTAACCGCGATACGCGACCGCACCTGATCGGCGGACACGGCGACTATGTCTGGGAAGAGGGCAAGTTCGCGAACCCGCCGGCCAAGGATCTCGAGACCTGGTTCATCCGCGGCGGATCAGCCGGCGCAGCGCTCTACACTTTCCGGCAGCCTGGCATCTACGCCTACGTCAACCACAATTTGATCGAGGCCGTGGAACTCGGAGCGACCGCGCATTTCACGGTCGAAGGGGAATGGAACGACGATTTGATGACGCAGGTCGCCGCCCCTGGTCCCATACCGAGCCAGTGACGGGCTCAAAATTGTGAAACGGACGCGATCTTGTGGAGAACCCGCCCGGTCGCGTTTCCATTCGGAAAGAGCAAGGGAATGCCGCTCACTCAGTCTACCGCGCTCGCTGCTGCTGTCGTCCTTGCCATCGGCGCAACTGGCGTTGCCGGCAGCTTTGCAATCACGGTCGACGAAACTGTGCCTATTGCCGAGACGGCAACCGTCGCACCTGGCTCTTTCACGCATTCCCTGCCTGGCGAGTTTTTAAAGGACGGTCATCCCGTCGCGGCGCCACGAATCCTTGCGACGATCAAGAGCCCGCTCGAGATCATGAAATACCAGGTGAGTGCGACGGAGTACCAACGCTGTGTCGAAGTAAGGGCCTGCCAGCCAGCGGATAGCATCGGCCGCGGGAACGTTCCGGTCACCGGGGTGAGCCGTTTGGATGCCGAAGCCTACGCGGAGTGGTACTCGGACGCGACGGGCGACAGATGGCGGCTCCCGACCGACAGGGAATGGGCGTTTGCCGCCGGCGAACGGTTTGCCGCAGATATCGAAGGAGGTCAAAGCGACCCTCATAATCCTGCATTGCGCTGGCTCGCGCTGTATCGGACGGAATCAGCCATGGAACGCAAGCCGGACCCCGCCCCGAGGCTACGGGGTGCATTCGGCACGAACTCGAATGGCGTGGCCGATCTGGCGGGCAACATCTGGGAATGGACATCGACCTGCTACGTCCATGCGACGTTAGACTATGGCGGGAAGGCCATCGAAACCGCGGTCGAGAACTGCGGAGTGCATGTTGTCGAGGGCTTCCACCGAACCTACATGTCGGATTTCATCAGAGACGGCAAAAGCGGCGGTTGCGCCGTCGGAACTCCGCCCGACAATTTGGGCTTCCGGCTTGTCCGGGACCGGCCGACTCTTATCGTGGCAGTCCTTCGCTATTTCGGAGATGCCTGGCGGTGATTTCCTCGTCGGTCGACTACCATCGCAACTGCCATTACACGTCCGATTGCAGGATCCAGTATGAATTTCGACCCTATTGATAAAGCACGCCCCGTTGCGGAGCAGCCTCTGACGAGTGCTGGCGTCGATCGGGATTGCATCGGCGTGCTGGTACGAGAATTTTACACGCGGCTGCGCGCAAACGAGCGGCTGGGGCCGATTTTCGCGCGAGAGATTTCCGGGGACTGGGAGCCGCACCTCGAAAAGATGACGGACTTCTGGTGTTCGGTAATCCTGAAATCGGGCGACTACCAGGGACGACCCGTCCCTGCCCATCTCAAGCTCAAGGGCGTGTCCGAGGCAGACTTCGACATCTGGCTCGGCATCTTCGGTGAGACAGCCACGGAACTCTTAGCACCGGAAACTGCGGCTGTGTTTCTCGACCGGGCTGAACGCATCGCCAAGAGTCTGAAACTCGCCATGTTCTTCCGCCTTCCGCCGCGCCCGGCCTCCTGACCGGGCGTCAGTCGCGAGTGCGGCTGCAACGATCGCGGGAGATATCCGCTCGCATTTGCGCCAGATCAAATCGACATCGGCGCGATCGTGACACACGGAGGGAATGCTTTTGCCCTGAGTGTCTGAAGGTGGACGGAACATGGTTGCGCAACTCACATCCGGCGAACGCCAGCTTTCAGTTATCGTCCTCCTGCTCTTGGCGTTCGCTGGGTTGGCAATGGCGGTCGCAGGCCGCGGCGACCCGCTCGGCGTGCACGGCTTCATTGTGCTGGTAGCCAGCGTCGGGTTGATATTCGTGATGCTTTCCGCCTTCTACGCACCGGAACCCTCTTCCGAGCGGCTTGACCACTACTACGACGATCCCAGCAAGGTCGGCATCGTGCTGGCCATGGCTTGGGCCGTTGTCGGCATGTTTCTGGGCGTCTGGGTCGCCAGCCTGCTTGCCTGGCCGGACCTGACTTTCGACGCGGCC
Source organism: Mesorhizobium sp. WSM4813 (assembly GCF_055811555.1). NCBI lineage: Bacteria > Pseudomonadati > Pseudomonadota > Alphaproteobacteria > Hyphomicrobiales > Phyllobacteriaceae > Mesorhizobium > Mesorhizobium sp. WSM4813. Next base: position 151,295 of record NZ_JBVVQU010000006.1, on the reverse strand, counting down.
TGGGCCAGTTTCGGCCGCCTGCGGCCCGCCCATACCAGCGCCGTGATTTTCGGCTTCGGCGGCAACGCGCTGATCGCCACCTCTTTCCATGTTCTCCAGCGCACGTCGCGTGCCCGACTGCCCGACCAGTTCAGCCCCTGGTTCGTGCTCATCGGCTACAACCTTTTTTGCGTAATCGCCGCCGCGGGCTATTTCATGGGCGTGACCCAGTCGAAGGAATACGCCGAACCGGAATGGTACGCCGATATTTGGCTGGTCATCGTCTGGGTGACGTATTTCGCCATCTACATCCGCACGCTGGCGCGGCGGAAGGAACCGCACATCTACGTCGCCAACTGGTACTATATGGCCTTCATCCTGGTCGTGGCGATCCTGCATATCGTGAACAACCTTGCCGTGCCCGTTTCCTTCGGTCACGCGAAGAGCTACTCGGCGTTTTCCGGCGTCCAAGATGCGATGGTTCAGTGGTGGTATGGCCACAATGCGGTCGCGTTCTTCCTGACGGCCGGCTTCCTCGGCATGATGTACTACTACCTGCCGAAGCGCGCCGGCCGGCCGATCTTTTCTTATCGGCTATCGATCATCAGCTTCTGGGGCATCACCTTCATGTACATGTGGGCGGGCTCCCATCACCTGCACTACACCGCACTTCCTGATTGGGTGCAGACGCTGGGCATGACATTCTCGGTGGTTCTGCTGGTGCCGTCCTGGGCATCGGCCGGCAACGCGCTGGCGACGCTCAACGGCGCCTGGCACAAGGTGCGCGACGACGCGACGCTGCGATTCATGATGGCGGCGGCGGTGTTCTACGGGCTGACAACATTCGAAGGGTCGTTCATGGCGATCCGTCCCGTCAATTCGCTGTCGCATTACACCGACTGGACCGTCGGCCATGTTCACGCGGGAGCGCTTGGTTGGGTCGCGTTGATCACCTTCGGCTCGATCTACGCCGTGGTGCCTTGGCTGTGGAAGCGTGAGCGAATGTATTCGGCAAGACTGATCGAGGTCCATTTCTGGTTGGCGCTGTCCGGCACCGTGATCTACGTCTTCGCGATGTGGAATTCGGGCATCATCCAGGGGCTGATGTGGCGGACCTACAACGAAAGCGGAACGCTGACCTATTCCTTTATCGAATCCATGGTCGCAATGCATCCCTACTACGTCGCCCGGGCATTCGGTGGGCTGCTGTTCCTGCTGGGGGCCATCACGGGTTCCTACAATGTCTGGATGACAATCCGCGGTCATTCCGCAGCCGCGCCGAAATCGGCCGAAGACGCGCCAGAGCGCAGGCTCGTGCCAGTCGCGGCCCAACCGGCAGAGTGAGAGATATGACAGAATTCCATCGCAAGATTGAACGCAGCGCGATCGGCTTCGTGCTCGCCATCGTCGTCGTCGCCAGCATCGGTGGTTTCGTCGAGATCGCACCGCTGTTCACGATTGACGATACCGTCGAGAGCGCGCCGGACATGCGGGTCTATACGCCGCTCGAACTCGCCGGCCGCAACATCTACATCCGCGAGGGCTGCTACGCCTGCCACAGTCAGATGATCCGTACGCTCCGGGACGAGGTCGAACGCTATGGCCCGTACTCGCTTGCCGTTGAATCCAAGTACGACCACCCGATGTTGTGGGGGTCGAAACGGACGGGGCCGGATCTCGCCCGCATGGGCGGCAAGTATTCCGACGCCTGGCATGTCGCGCATCTCGACAATCCTCGCAATGTTGTGCCCGAATCCGTGATGCCGAAATATGGCTGGCTACGGCGGAATTCGCTGCGCATGGACGATCTCGGTGAGCATCTGACTGCGATGCGCCGGGTTGGCGTTCCCTACACGGAGGAGATGATCGCCAACGCAACCCACGACGCTTTGGGTCAGGCTACTCCGGACAGCGACTTCGCGGCCGGCGTTTCCGAGCGCTACGGAGAGGCAACCCAGGTCAGGTCGTTCGACGGCGATCCAGCCACGACCACCGAGATGGATGCGCTCGTGGCTTATCTCCAGGTCCTGGGCCGTCTCACCGACGCGGCGCAAAAGCAGGCCTCAGCGGAGACGGAGGCGGCACAATGAACTTCGAGCACGAAACCCTGGTCGGTTTCGCCAAGAGCTGGGGCTTGTTCTACCTGATCGCCCTGGCGCTCGGCGTCCTGATCTACACGTTCTGGCCGTCGAACAGGAAGCGGTTCGAAAGAGCCAAAGACAGTATTCTCGACGAGGACGACAAGCCATGGAAATAGGCGAACGCGATCCCGTCACGGGGCAGGTGACGACGGGTCATGAGTGGAACGGCATCAAGGAACTTTACACACCGGTTCCGCGCGTCGTGATCTTCTTCCTTGTGGCGACAATGCTTTTCGCTGTCGTTTATTGGATCCTCATGCCCGCCTGGCCCTTAGGCACGACCTACACGAAGGGCCTTTTGAGGATCAACCAGAAAACAAGTGTGGAACGGCAGATTCAAGAAGCGGCTGCCGAGCGGTCGGAATGGACACGCAAGATCGACGAAATGGATTTCGCCGCCATACAGTCGGATCCTGCTGCGATGACGATCGTGCAGGAAAACGGCCGCACACTTTTCGGAGACAACTGCGCGGCTTGCCACGGAACAACCGCTCAGGGCGGACCAGGATTTCCCAATCTCACGGCCAAGGCATGGCTCTGGGGCGGCGATCCCGAAACGATTGCCGAAACACTACGTGTCGGAATCAACTCGGCAAACGAGGAAACGCGTGTCTCGCAGATGCTAGCCTTCGGCCGCGACGGAATCCTCGACAGGAAGCAGATCACGGACGCCGTCGCCTATGTCCGTTCGCTGGGGGGCCTGTCGGCCGGCGTGCAGGCCCCGCCCGAAAGCACGGCGGCCGGCCGGGAGGTATTTGCTGCTAATTGCGTCGCCTGTCATGGCGACGACGCGAAGGGCAATCGCGATCTCGGCGCGCCGGACCTGACCGACGCGAACTGGATCTACGGCGGCGATGTGCAGTCGATTCAGACGACGATTTACGCGGGACGGCAGGGACATATGCCGCACTGGGAGCAGCGCCTCTCGGCGACGGAACGAAAAGTCCTCGCCCTCTACGTGCTCTCATTGTCGGAGGCTCGGAAATGACGGCTCCTATCACAACGACCCCGCGGCGGCGGTCGCGTGCAAGCATCGCGGCGTTGATCCTCATTGCGGTCGGCATTTCAGGACTCGCCGCTGCCAATGGTCACCTCGTCTACGTGTCCGTGACGTCGCAGCCGGACTGCGTGCCACACGCAAGAGAAACCGGTTCCGCCGCCATGACCGTCTACCGAGCCGCGAAGTCGTCATGCTGAGGCGCCAGGTGCACAAGACCAAACCGAAGCCGGAGGAAGGATCATCAGAATGAGCGACCTCGATCTAGCCTGCGGGGAAGGTTTCATTCCCGTCGGATCGCGCAATCGCGGTCTTCCGGTCGGCGCTGCCTTGGAATGGCTCAACGCCGGATGGCATGATCTTGTGACGGATGCCGCGTCCAGCATCGCCTATGGGCTAGTGGTTTTCGCGGTGTCGCTTGCGATCGTCGCCGGACTTTTCTTCCTCGGCCTCGACTACATCCTGTTTCCCGCAATCGCGGCCTTCATGGTGGTCGGCCCGGTCGTCGCCATCGGCCTCTACGAAAAAAGCCGGGCCCTTGAGCGTGGCAACTCCGTGACGCTTGTGCGCATGATACTTGTCAGGCCCGCCTCCGGCGCGCAGATCCTCTTCATCGGCGTCATCTTGCTAGGTCTTGCGCTCCTGTGGATGCGCGCCGCCGTCATCATTTACGCGCTGTTCTTCGGACTGCGGCCGTTTCCCGGTATCGACAATCTTGCGCCGATGCTGTTCACGACCGGAATTGGATGGGCCATGCTTGGCGCGGGCACAGCCGTCGGCGGACTGTTCGCAGCATTCTCCTTCGCCATCAGCGCATTTTCCATCCCGATGCTTCTCGACGAGCGGACCGACGCCTTCACGGCGATGGGCACCAGCATCTCGCTCGTTTGGAACAATCGGCCCGTCATGATTGCATGGGGCGCGATCGTGCTGCTGTTGACCGCGCTCGGTCTTGCGACGGGAATGATCGGATTGATCGTGGTGTTTCCCTTGCTCGGACACGCGACATGGCACGCCTACAAGGCGATAGCCGTTCCGCAGGAAATCCAGCGGGGTGCTCGGCAATGAGTTGCTGTGCCCCGGGAGCGGAGGCTGCGCTGCTGATCAGCGAGAGCGTGCCGTCGTCAAATCCCTTGAACGAAATGGTGCTGGCAAGCCGCGACCTTGGCGACGGCCTGCGTCAAACCGATCTGTCGGTCCCGGGTGTCCACTGCGCGTCCTGCATCGCTGCGGTCGAGAAAGCCCTCATGACTTTGCCCGATGTTGAATTCGCCCGCGTCAACCTCTCGATGAAACGCGTCGCGGTGAAGTGGCGCGCGGCGGAGGCCGCGCCGCCAGACCTGATCCGTACCTTGCAAGCCGCCGGCTACGATTGTCACCTGTTCGCGACTGAATCGGATCAGCGCGACCCGGAATATTCGCGTCTCGTTCGAGCGCTTGCCGTCGCCGGATTCTGCGCGATGAACATCATGCTGCTGTCGGTGTCGGTCTGGTCGGGCGCCGATGGCGGTACGCGGCAGGCATTCCATTGGATTTCGGCCGCACTGGCCCTGCCTGCGATCCTGTACTCAGGTAGCGTCTTCTTCTCATCGGCATGGTCGGCACTGCGTCATGGTCGCACAAACATGGATGTGCCGATATCCATCGGTGTGCTGATGGCCTTCGGGCTCAGCCTCTACGACACGCTCTATGACGGACCGCACGCTTATTTTGACGCGGCGACATCACTGCTGTTCTTCCTGCTGATCGGCCGAACGCTCGACTATGTGATGCGGGAAAAAGCGCGGTCGGCCATTGCCGGACTGGCAAAACTCGCGCCTCGCGGCGCGACTGTCCTGAATGCCGAAGGCAGACGCTACATTCCAATCGCCGAGATCAAACCTGGAACGTCGATAATCATCCCCCCCGGCGACCGAATCCCCATCGACGGGATTGTCACTGAAGGAGAATCCGACCTCGATTGTTCCCTGGTTTCGGGGGAGGCCGCGCCCAAATATGCCAAAGCCGGCACGGTGGTCCACGCAGGTCTGATGAACCTCACAGGGCCGCTGACGATCGTCACAACCACGCGGGCCGAGGACTCATTCCTTGCAGAAATGGTCCGGATGATGGAGGCAGCCGAAGGCGGACGGGCGCGCTACCGTCGGATGGCCGACCGCGCCTCGGCACTCTATTCACCGGTTGTGCACCTGATCGCGTTTCTCTCGTTCGTCGGCTGGATAATTGCCACGGCGGACTGGCATGGCTCCGTCACGATCGCCATCGCCGTGCTGATCATTACCTGTCCTTGCGCGCTCGGCCTCGCGGTCCCGATCGTGCAGGTTATGGCCGCGCGTCGTTTGTTCGAAAAAGGCATAATGCTGAAGGACGGCACCGCACTTGAACGGCTGGAGGAAATCGACACCGTTGTGTTCGACAAGACCGGGACCCTCACCGTCGGTAAACCGCAACTCGTAAACGGACACCAGATCGACGCCTCCGCCTTCGCAATCGCGGCGAAGATGGCATTCGGCTCTCGGCATCCAATGTCCCAGGCAGTATTCGCAGCAAATCCCGAAAGCCTGGATGGGGCTTCTGACCTGACGATCGTTTCTGAACATCCCGGCTGCGGGCTCGAGGCGAAATCGGAAGGCAGCATTTACCGACTTGGTCGGCCCAACTGGGCGCTTGGCGGCGAAGCCCCGATCCACGAAGATAGCGCGTTTTCGGTATCCCTCCTGGTCCGGGATGGAGCAGTAATAGCTCGTTTCGTGTTCGAAGATCGTATGCGCCAAGGGGCGAGGTCTGCGGTCCGTCGCTTGCAAGGCGAAGGCATCGCCGTGACGATCCTGTCCGGCGACCGCAAACCTGTCGTCCGCGACTTGGCCTCTCGTCTCGGCATCGACAGTTTTCTGTCGGAGATGCTTCCATCGGATAAGGTAGATCGGATCGCCGCGCTGGCAGCATCCGAAAGCAAGGTGCTGATGGTGGGCGACGGTTTGAATGACGCTCCCGCGTTTGCGGTCGCGCATTTGTCCATGGCTCCCGCGACAGCGGCCGACATCGGTCGGAACGCCGCTGATTTTGTGTTCCTGCACGAGAACCTTTCCGCTGTCACCGATGCACTGGAAATCTCGCGGAATGCCGGAACACTGATACGTCAGAACTTTGCCTTGGCCATCGGCTACAATGTCATCGCGATACCGATCGCAGTGTCCGGCTATGTGACCCCTCTTGTCGCCGCTGCCGCCATGTCGCTGTCGTCCATCCTAGTGGTGGCCAACGCCATGCGCCTGAGCCATTTCAGGACTCCTGCGCACTCACGCGACGGGCAAACCGTATTCACGCACCCCAACCTCTCTGGCGTGGAGGCGACCACATGAGTTATCTGGCCTTCCTGGTGCCAATTGCAATCCTCCTGGGCCTCTCGGGACTTGCGGCCTTCATGTGGACATTACAGTCGGGACAGTACGACGATCTTGATGGGGCAGCCGAGCGAATCCTGATGGACGAGGAGTGCGAGTGAACATGGCTCAATCTGGTCAATGCACCGATTGCGCGGGCCGCGAAGGCAGTGCTCGACGACGCACTTCACCTCAATACGTTGTCGACCCGCGCGTGCAGGGGACGGTAATATTGCAAACACCCCAACCTGTGTCGCAGGACTCATTGTTCGATCTTCCCGCTCACTCCGGCGTACGGCGTCGATCTGCGTTTGAAGCTTCCCTTCTGCCTTGCCCATCAGCTCGGCAAGAACGGGCTTGTTGGCCCCGGGCAGGCTGTTTAGGAGCTTGAGGCGCCCCTCCAGCTTGGTTGCAAGCCGACCAGGGATGCGGCGAGCCGATAGCGCACCGTGGGACAGCGGCCGCACCAATGAGTTACCGTTTCGTCCGGCAGGCCCACCAGGGCGTTCTTGTGTTGCAAGCGTGGGAAATGTTTGACGGGCGTAAGCTTGCCCGTTGCGACTTCAGATCGCCGGAAAACGGTCATCAAGTGTGGCGAGCGGTTGGACCTCAGCAAGCCCTTTACGCCCGCGTGCGATTTGTCCCTATGGTGCAATCCCCTTCGAGCTTGCTGGTTTTGCCGCAGAAGGATCGGATGTTGGATCAATGTCAGAGGAACGGGCGATCCGCCGTCACAACGTCACGTCCGCATCGATACCACTCGCTCTCTGAAACGAGGGCCTATTCTCGATGCGCTTGAGATAGCCGACGAAAGGTTCCTCAGTCGTGGCAATCAATTCGCCCGCGCGTGCGATCCGCAAATCGGATGCAAGATAGATGTCGGCCACGGTAAAGGTGTCGCCGAGCAGCCAGGGACCCGTTCTCAATCCCGCAGCGATGACCTCGCGCACCCGCTCAAAGTCGCCCCAGTCGTTGTAGTACGGGTTTGGCGTCCAGCCATTGAACTTTTCGCCCATCGCGGGCTTTAAGCAGGAGCAGACAAAAAACAGCCAGCGAAGGCAGTTCGGGCGGATCGCCTAGCGGTGGAATCAGGCAGGGGGAGGGCACTCGCTCGGCCACATATTGAAGAATTGCTCCCGTGTCTAAGCTTTCTCGACAATTCGAGGCAGCAAGCAGCGAGCACGTTGCGCAAAAAAAGGCAAGATCATTGGCCGAGCAAGCCGCATCTCGCGCAGAGTAGCCATGCCTCAGCTCGCGGCGATAGTGGGCGATCGTGCCGCAAAAGAACACCGATCAAGGCTGCCTCCTCCAACATCAAGTTGGCACGAAGGTTGCCTCGCAACCAGATCTTTTTGCCAAACGCGTGCACGCTTTGGCCACATGTCGTAGCCGGTCCAGTTGGATTTTCAGTTTCGGAGGCGGCGCGCTAGATAACCTCAACTCATATTCAGATTGAGGTTTAGAGGCTCCTCTCGATCTCTTGGCGGGACACTGATGGTTGGGAAAAACGGGCACTCTGACGCTGCCAAGACGGCTATGGAGATTGGGGTTTGCCTCGCGATCGGATTTTCAATGAGCATGTTTGGGACACCTGCGATAGCGGCCGAACCCGACTGGCCTGCTGGAATGCACAAATACATCACAGTCGATCAGGCAGTGGACGAGGCCCTGAGCGAGTTTGGGAAAAACATCGGAGTTCCGGTGAGGGTCAGTAAAGAGGTCAAAGGGCGCCTGAGCGCCGGCATGCCCGTTGGGACGGCTCGCGAATTTCTTGATTGGGTTTGTAACCGTTACGGGCTGGTCTGGCACTATGACGGCTCCGTGATCAACGTAGCTGCCGAAGCTGAAGTCCAAACCGAAATTTTCAAGCTCGACGCCAATACGGCATCAAGTGTTAGCGAACGGCTGGCAACGCTCGGTGTCAGCGATGCCCGCTATCCAATCAAGATTTCCAAAAAGGACGATATGGTCTCGGCATCCGGTCCACCATCCTATCTCGCCTTGGTCAGGAAGGCGCTTGTTCCGTCCACTCCCCCCGTCGCGCAGGACAAGACCAGCCTCATTGCCGTCCGCGTTTTCCGCGGCCGGAGCGCTGAGGCACAGACCTTTCCACCCACTGGACGGCAGTAGAAGGGCAAGCTCATCATGCAAATCGCGGCCGTAGGCAATATGGATGTCGCGCTTTCGAACCTCGCCATTGATATGGCGACGCAACATCAAATCGCCCAGAGCGCGATCGCGCAGCCAGGGATGTTGGGTGCCACGCAGGAAATACACTCCGTGGCGAAAGCGGAAATGTCGGGTCGCGATGATCTGACAATGTCGGTGGATCGGCGGCAGGTTGCGCAGAATGCGCTAGTGACCGATTTCGCCAACTCTCAATCGTCCGCCACAATGAGACCGGCGCAGCCGATTACCGAACGCCAGCTCTTCGACTATCTTGCCGAAATCGAGAAAAGCGGTGCTGGGAACCTTGCCGATCCATCAGCGCTGGTGAAGGCGGCGATCCATTCACTGCAAGGCATATTGGAACACGCCGAAGCGACTTTTGGTGAAGTTGCGGTGCCCTCGACATCCAACGCTGACGCGCCGCAACCTTCAGGCGCCGCACCTGAAACGCCGTCGGACCAAGCGGCGACAAAAACATCCGGCGGAAACGGTGCAGACGCGGCGCCTTTCGACGAAATGGATCAGACAATCGAGGAGCTTAAGTCGACACTGCTGGCGCTGTTTAGCGCGTCTCTCGCGGTCAGCAGCGTAACTGCAGCGACGTCCTCCACAAACGCGTTGATTAGGCAACAGTGACGGAGCTGACGTGAGCCGAGCAATCGTACCGCAGCGGTCAACGGCGATGTCCCGGTGCGCGACACGGTACCGGGCGGCGTTTGCCGCCTCGAGCATGCTAGTCCTTCAGGCGTGTTCGGTTGAACTATACACCGACCTTAATCAGCGCCAGGCTAACGAAATCCTCGCCACCCTGATGCGTCATGGTATCCCGGCACAGCGCCAGCCCGGTAAGGACGGAACCATGACGGTTTCCGTGCAGAAGGGTCGTTTCGCCGATGCAATGGCGATCCTCGACGAGAGCGGTTTGCCCAAGCAGGAATTCGCGACGCTCGGCCAAGTGTTCAAGCGGGATGGACTGGTTTCCTCGCCGGTCGAAGAACGTGCGACGATGATCTACGGGTTGAGCCAGGAATTGTCGCAGACGATCTCGGATATCGACGGCGTGCTTTCGGCGCGTGTGCACCTTGTATTGCCGGAGAACGATCCTCTGCGGCAGCGGCTGGTGCCGTCGTCGGCGTCTGTGTTCATTCGGCACCGCGCGTCGGTTCCAATGAACGACCTGATACCGCAGGTGAAGATGCTGGTCGCCAATGGCATCGCGGGCCTGAAGTATGACAACGTCTCGGTCATCCTCATCCCTGTCGAGATAACCGCGCCGGCAGACACCAGCGAAGCCGGCTTCACCTCTTTCCTCGGACTGCGGCTGCATCCAGATAGCCTCACCCCTGCGATGGGGCTAGTCTGTGGATTGATCGCTGCCGTGCTCGTGCTCGCCGGCCGGCTGGCATACCTGCAACGGTTTCGGCCTCGCAACGTCTATGCTCTCGATACATCCGTGCCCGTGAAGAAGTCATGACGCTGCATCCCAACGCGGGTCTAGCCTTGGCGTCCGAATGGCAGGCGTTCTTGGAGGACCCCTCGAGGTATGCCGAGCCCCAGCGGCTGGCCGCGTGCTTCGACGATGCCATCAGCGGTGCGGCATGCGAACGCCTGCTTAGAACTGAACGCCTTCAAACCCGGTTATCCAAGCTGCTTATCGAGCACCACCGGCTTGCAGTATCAACGCCGGCCGCGCAAGCCGATGACGTCGACCGGACAATCGCGCTGCTACCCGCCGAAGGCCTGGACGAAATTGCCCTTCGCGCCGGTGCCATCCATTGGGCGGGCGTCTTTGCTGGCATCATCCTCGGCCAGAAGGCAGCGGCTTTGCAAGAGGCGCTTGGCGTGGAACTGATCGCCTTTGCCGTGGCCAACCGGAACCTCGCCGGTCCCGCACAATCGCTCGGTTCTGTCGAAGGCATTCGCGAACGCGTTGATGCCGACGGCCGGCGGTGCCTAGGCGCATGGTGTCACGCGGTACCCGCCGCAATTGGGATGCGCGTGCGTCTCAAATTGCCGCCCGACGATATGATCGACGCAATACCGGCACCGCTGTTTGCCGAAGTCGGCCCCGGAATCGTTCGCCGGGCAGCAAGTTGAGGGCACGATGACAAGACAGGCCATAACGACCGACGATCTGCCGCTCCGGCCTACCGGCCGCATCCTGCGCGCCGCTGAAGCGCGGGCCTGGCAGGACGGCTGTGGATTTCTCGAAGCCGCACGGCGCGAGGCGGAAAAGTTGCGGGAATCCGCGCGGCGTGCTTACGCCGGCGAATACGCGCAAGGCTACGAGGACGGCAAAGCTGAAGGTGATGCCGAGGCAGCACGCATAGTCAGCGAAGCAGCCATCAAGGTTGATCGCTACCTGCGTGGTCTCGAAGCGCAGGTGATGGAACTCGCTCTGGATGTGGTGAGAAGGACCCTCGGCGAATTCGATGTGAACGTCTTGGTGGCCAAGGCCGCCCGACAGGCAATCGCCGAGCTGCGGCGGGCCAAATACCTAAAGGTTTCGGTGCATCCCGATGCGATAAACACCCTCCGCGACGAACTGAGAGCGATTTTGAGAGAGGCCAACCTCGGGCTGACGATCGAGATTGAGGCCGACAACACGCTGGCGGCGGGCGCCTGCATCATGTCCACCGACATCGCGGTGGTGGATGCCAGCATCGACGCCCAACTCAGCGCCATCGCGGCGGCGGTCGCGGCCAAGAATAGTGCGCAGCCGTGACAGGGTCGGCTGCAAAACTTATCGACGGCAAGCTTGCCACGATCATCCCCAATCTTCGCGAGGAACTGCGCGACAACGCGGTCAGGCCGAGGAAGGGGCGGGTGCGCCAGGTGACCGGCTTCCTCATCCATGCAACCGTCGACGAAGTCAGGATTGGCGAGATCTGCGAATTAATCGACCCCAAGACCGGCCACCGGGCAAAGGCCGAAGTGGTTGGGTTGATGGACGAGTCGGCCGTTCTCGTCCCGCTCGGCGACCTCGCCGGACTGTCGAGCCTCACCGAAGTGGTTCCGACCGGGAAAGACCTGCAGGTGCCAGTCGGCCCCGGATTGCTTGGGCGTGTCATCAGCGCGTTCGGCGAGCCGCTGGACGGCAGGCCATTGCAGCCGGGAGAGATCACCGGCAAGTACCCGGTCAACGCCTACCCGCCGTCTCCGCTGTCCCGCACGCTGATTTCGGAACCGATCCAACTGGGCGTGCGCGCGGTTGACGGGCTTCTCACCTGCGCCCGCGGCCAACGCATCGGCATATTCGGCGAGCCCGGGGTCGGCAAGTCGATCCTGCTCTCTGACATTGTCAGCGGCACCGACGCTGACGTCGCTGTGGTTGCGCTGGTTGGCGAACGCGGCCGCGAGGTGCGTGAGTTCGTTGAACGCCAGTTTGGACCGCAAGGGCAACCGCGTGCTGTGGTTGTGGTCGCGACATCAGACAGGCCGGCGATCGAGCGGGTGAAGGTCGCTTATGTCGCCACAACGATCGCCGAATATTTTCGCGACCAGGGCAAGCACGTCCTTTTGGCCATGGATAACATCACTCGGTTCGCCCGCGCACAGCGGGAGATCGGCCTCGCGTCGGGAGAGCCCCCAACACGCCGCGGCTTTCCGTCCTCGCTGTTTGCCACGCTACCGAGGTTGCTTGAGCGATCAGGCCCCGGCCGCCTCGGCTCGATCACTGGGATTTACAGCGTACTCGTGGAAGGCGACGGCACCTTGGATCCAGTCGCCGAGGAGATCCAGGCGCTGCTCGACGGCCACGTATTCCTGTCGAATGAACTTGCGCAGCGCAATCATTTCCCCGCCATCGATGTGCTGCGTAGCCGTAGCCGTTTGATGGACACGGTTGTCTCTCCGCGGCACCGGGCCCATGCCGGCCGCATCCGCGAGTTGCTCGCCCGCTACGCCGATGTCGAATTGCTGCTGCGGATCGGAGAATACGAGCGCGGCAGCGACGCGGTCGCTGACGAGGCCGCCGCCAAGATCGACAAGATCAACGCCTTTCTTCGCCAACCATCGGCAACGCATGAGACGATGGAGGAAACCGAAAAACGCATGCAGGAGATCGTCGATGAAGGACCATGACATGGTCGTGCGCCTGCGCGACCTCAGGCGGTTGCGCGAACAGCGCGCCAAGGAAACGGTGATGCGGCGAGAGAAGGCGGCAAAGCAGGTGGAAGCGGTCACCCAGGAAGCATCCAGTGCGGTTGCGACGCATTTCCAACAGACCGTGGAGGAGGAACGCTCGGCGTTTGGATTGCTGGTCGGCCAATCGGTGACCGCGGCCAAGCTCCGTTCCATCCAGAGACAGTTCGAAAAGGCAGCCGGAGAAGCGGCACGGCTGCGCGAGAATGAAAGGACCGCCAGTGCTGCCGAGCAGAAACACAAGGCGGAGCTCTCAGGCGCGCGCGACACCCACAGGATCCGGCTCAAGGCGGTCGCGAAATTGGACGAGTTGCTGGGGCAACTGACGAGGCGTACGGCGCGCCGGCGAATGGCGCTCGCGGAGCTTTGCGACGAGGACGACCGCGGCCCCGCGCGCCCCGGCACGCTCGCTAGCCTATGACCCCAGAAAAGAACTCGTGATGCACCAAGCCTTGGCGTCACCCAGGAAGACAAACGGCAAGGCGGTTATCGAGCCGCTTGTGCTGGAAACGGTCGCGCCCGAAGACGTAGAAGCGCTGAACAGTTTTTACCGTTGCAGTTCGCCAGTAGAAATCGTCATTGCCGGCCAAGCCATGGCGCTTGCCACGCTGGGGCCTGGACAAACCGGGGTGAAATATCCGCGGTGCGTGGTCGCTTTCACTGTGGGCGGCGCGGACGGCGAACTCGAGATGCCGCGCGAGCTTATCGAGCGCTGGCTGGTCCAGACAGATCGTAACGTGGAACTCGCCCGCCTCAAGCCGGAGCACGCGGCTCTTCTGCTGGAATTGCTCTTCGACGACGAACTCGGCTGGCTGGAGGGCAAGCTTGGATATCCGGTCGCGGTCACCGCGATCGAAGACCGGAACCTGATGCCGAACACTGCTTCATTCGTCTTCAGTCTCCAAGGAAAGCAAGACGACATCATTTGTACCCTTCGCCTGACAGATATGGGCTGCGCAACGCAGCTTGGGCGTCTTCTCAAGGGGGGCAACAAAAGTATGCCGGCTACGCCGCCCGATTTGCCGATACCAATCCGTCTGTGGTGCGGTGCGGTAAAAGTTAAGGTCGGGGATGTTCGAACCCTGCGGCCTGGCGATGTCGTGCTCCTCGACGATATCGAACAAGAGGCTGCAACTGCATTGCTGGTGATCGGCGGCCGATTTGTCGCCCCCATCGAATTCGTAAGCGAAGGGGCCTGCCTGACGGCGGGGCCGCGCCCCGTCACCCGGTCAAAATGGGAGTGGACCATGAACCAACCGAACAAACCCGGCGCCGCTGAGCCCCTAGATGATTCCGATCTGGAGGGTCTGCCCGTAACACTGGTGTTCGAACTCGGCCGCACGGCTCTGTCTCTGGGTGAGCTCAAACAGCTCGCGCCAGGCGCGATCGTCCCGTTGCCCGAAGTGGCGAAAGAGACCGTCGACGTGATCGCCAACGGCAAGCGCGTCGGCCGCGGCGAAATTGTCCGGATAGGAGCGAGTCTGGGCGTGCGGGTGCTCCGTATGTTCGACAATGCTTGAGAATTCTCCCAACCTCCTCGGCATCCTTGTCGCTGTCGGCTTTGTAGGCCTGCTGCCCCTCGTCGTGGTGACAATGACGGGATTTCTGAAGATCTCAGTTGTGCTGTTTCTCATCCGCAATGCGCTCGGCGTGCAGCAAATGCCGCCCAATCTGGTGCTCTACGGCATTGCGCTTGTCCTGACGGTCTACGTCACCACGCCGCTGCTCAGCGATATGGCCGGCCGGCTGGAAGAGGGGCACGTGCAGTTCCAGACCACCGACGACATCTCAAGGGCTGCACAACTGGTCAGCCAGCCGCTCAAGCAGCATCTCTTGCGGTTCACGCCTTTGGAGGAGCGTCAATTCTTCCTGAACGGAACCAGCAGGCTGTGGCCGGAACAGGCCCGCCAGAATGTTCGGGACGACGATCTCGCCATTCTCGTTCCGGCGTTTGTGGCGTCCGAACTCACCCGCGCTTTCGAGATCGGTTTCCTGCTCTACCTGCCGTTTCTGATCGTCGATGTGGTTGTTGCGAACATTTTGATGACGCTCGGCATGATCATGGTGTCGCCGGTTCTCATTTCCATCCCGCTGAAGCTGTTCCTGTTTGTCGCCATCGACGGCTGGTCGCGCCTGATGCACGGTCTGATCCTGAGCTATGTGCCGTAGAGGCGCGGAAGCCCTGCTCTACCTGTCTGTTCGCATCGGGTCTCTGCGGAAATCCTACACACTTTTCGACAAGAAGGCCTAGGAGCTCGCCGCATGACCAACGACTTCGTGCTCGCCAAGGTCCAGAGCGCGCTCTTGACCGTTCTCTTCGCCTCGGCGCCGGCGATCGTCGCAGCGCTAGTGGTCGGGCTTGTCGTCGGGCTCGCGCAGGCACTGACGCAGATCCAGGACCAGTCGATGCCGCAGACCATCAAACTGGTCGTCATCCTGCTGGTGCTGCTGCTGTTTGGGCCATTGGTCGGCCAGCAGATCGCCGAACAAGCTTCAACGGCGTTCGACGAATTCCCGGTCGTTACTCGCTGAGACACCCGGATGCCGGTCGATCCTCTTTTCGCAGCGATCAAGGATACCCAGATCTACGTCCTCGCGGGCGCATTTGCGACCGCCCGGCTGATCGGGCTGATGATGCTGATGCCGCTGTTTTCGCGGGTTCCGCTGACCGGCATCCTGCGAAACGGCGTGGCGCTGGCCTTTGCCGTCCCGATCATTCCGAGGATTGTCGACATCCTCACCCAGACCGAACTCGCCGCAACGATGATCGTTGCCTACATGCTGAAAGAATTCGTGGTCGGAGCAACCCTCGGGCTGGCCATGGGGGTTCCTTTCTGGGCCGCGGAAGCTGCTGGCGATATCCTTGACCTGCAACGCGGCTCGACCATGGGAACGTTGATCGATCCGATGATGACACACGAGACGAGCGCCACTGGCACCTTGCTCGGTATCATCATGATTACGCTCTATCTCGCGGCCGGGGGCCTCGAACTGACCTTGGACATCCTTTATGACAGCTACGGCCTATGGCCGGTCGACCATCTTATGCCGGTATTCAGCAAGGAAGCCGCGCCGATTTTCCTTGATCTACTCACCCGCACTCTGTCGATGGCGCTGACGCTGGTTTTCCCGCTGATCGTCAGTTTGCTGCTTTCCGACCTAGTCCTTGCGTTCATTTCGCGCGCATCGCCGCATCTTAACATCTTCACGCTTTCGCTCATTGTGAAGACGTTGGTTTTCAGCTTGGTACTTGTTCTCTATGCGGCTTTCCTGCTCTCCTACATGAATCGCAATTTGGGCTTTCTGCTCGAGGCCAAGGAAAAAATCGAGGCGATCGGCTCCTTCGCCCAGTAACCATAACACCAGCGGCTATACAGGGCTGTCACTGGCCGGGCGATTGAACCAAGCCGCTGGCGCCGCGGCAGATGCCGGGTGGGTCTGCGGCTGCCGAGCACGGCGCCGCTACACCTCGCCGCGGCGGTGTTAAAAAAGGCAGCACGGTGCGCGCTCCTTGGCAAGATGAGGGCCGGCCTCTTAGAGATTTCGCGCTCCCAGAGCCATCATGTCGATCAGGTCACAATTATGGGCTCATATCGGAGAGTCGTCATCGCCTGGATGTTAGATGTCGGCGGTCCAAATGGATTTCGGTTTTGATTTGCTTCTCCTTAGCGTTGCGATGGAGCCGATCGCTCAGGTGTGACGCATCCTCGTGATCCGGCTTCGCGAATGACAGCCTTCGAAGGAGAAACTTATGTCTGACAGTGTCCCCAGCACTACCTCCACTACCACATCACCTAATTCGGGAACTATCGACGAATATCAGCAGTGGTCGGAGTTGATGTTTCAGGATCAGCTCGAAGTGGCGAAAATCCAGGCAACCCAGGCGGTCCATCAGACGACCGCGCAGGCTCTGGGGCAGTCCGGTCGATAGAGTGTTCGGAATATTCAGCGCCGCCGAGTGAAGAACCGGCGGCGCTGTTTTCAGGCCGAGTACAGCTTTTCGCCAAGCAGCGCTTGAAGCGTTGAATGCCCCGCAGGTGAAATTGGAATGAGTGCAGAATCGAACAGATTGTGGGGCGGATCGTTCTTGCCTCTGTTTCGGCGGAACCTCCATCATCCCGGCGGCGGAGCAGCGAGTCGCGACGTCACATTGCTGGTAACGCACGGGTTACATGCCGGCGCGGCGCTTGATCTTGCGGAACCAGTCTACACGGTAGGGTCGACCACAGAGTCAGATATCGTCCTTAGAGATTCCGGGATTGCACCCGTCCACGCTCGCCTACGCCGCAAGGGCGGCCAGGTGGAGATAGAAGCCCTCAGCGGCGACGTTACCCTGGCAAGCGATGAGGTTGTTTGGAAGGGCCACGGGCGCCGCTGCAAGTTGCCGGTGGAGGTTGTATTCGGCGAAGCTCGGATCCTTTTGACTTGCCCGTGGCAAGTGTCTGCTAATTTGCCGGCTGCCGGCAGGTCAACGCTTGTCGCGGCCGGGCTTGTAGCTGCTGCGTTCGTATTGTCCATCGCCTACCATGGTCTATCGGTGGCCGGGCCGGAACGATCCCTTCAACGCGACCGGTCGGACGAAGAGTCCACGAGGCTGCCTGTCGCCGATGGCACCCAGCAATTTGCCGAGACTGACGTGGCGCAATCCGGCCAGGCTGCGGCCGCACAGGCTCCGGTGAGCGCCAAAGAGGCCAGCAAGCAGCTCAAACTTCGACTGGCACAAGCCGGCATCGGTTCCTTGAGCGTCGAGATCAGCCATGGGCGGCTGACGGTGGCTGGAAGCATCCCGGCGCAGCAGGGCGAGGCTTGGACCGATATCCAGTCCTGGTTCGACCAGACCTATGGCGGCCATGTCCCGCTCATCTCCGATATCGTGACAGCAGGTGTCGAAAAAACGCCCCGGCTGCCACTGAAAGCAATCTGGTACGGTCAACGGCCCTACATCATCACAGCCGACGGCGCGCGCTACTATGAGGGCGCCTTCGTGAATGACGGCTGGACAATCAAGCAGATCGGCGAGAAGGAACTCCTGCTGACAAAAGGCGGCTCAACTGTCGCTTTGAAATATCCATGAACCGCCGCCTGGAGGGGCCGCGCTTCGACGCGGCCAGGGTAGATACATCCGGGCGCGCGGCGCAGCAAGCAGAGGGCGTTCGCGGCCAGCCAATCAACCGACGACGGCTGAACGGCGTCAACAAGGCGGCGGCCCGTGCGGGTGAGACTAGTAGCGCCTCGAGGTCCGACCGTTCGGAAGCCGCGGACTTTCAATCCTCATCGGTCGCCACCGGCAAATCCCTGGACGACGCCCTAATCGATTTCGTCATGCCGCGTATTTCCGAGCCCGCCATTCTGCGCCGGTCGCTTTCCATTCTCCAGCATTGCGTCACCCACCTTGTCCCCGATCTAGAAGGCGGCGAGCACATCAAAAGCCTCGCCCGGACGCTGATCCAAGATGAAATCGAGCGCCATCGGGAACTGCTCGGTCGCTTGCAGGGAGGGGTTGAGACCTGACCGACGCGCACGAAACGGTGCAGCTGCTGCATGTGCTCGGCTACTTGTACGGGTGTCATGGGCAAGTCAAACGCGGCGTCGCGTATCTGCTTATCGCTGCGCAGCTTTCTCCCGGCAATCCCGGTGTCCTCAAGACACTCGCCCACCTTCTAATACTCGACGGCGAAGCGGACAAGGCACTCGCTACCATTGCCAGATTGGAGACTTTGGACGGGATGGCTCACCCCACGCTTGCACTTCTAAAGAGCCGTGCGCTGCGAGCGGCGGGCCGGATGGCGGAGGCACGCCACGCATTCCGGGCCTGCCTGGCCCAGCGGGGTGGCGACTGATGTCCAACCGGCTTCTGCGGCTACTCGCGAAACTCTCAAACCGCGGCGATCTCGTCATCGCCATCCTGATGCTCACCGCCGTGGTGATGATGCTCATCCCGTTGCCGACCTTCCTTGTTGACATCCTGATCACCGCCAACATTGCAATAAGCGTTCTGATCCTACTGGTATCGTTTCATGTCGTTCATCCGTTGGAATTTTCGTCACTGCCCTCGGTGATCCTTATCGCCACCCTGTTTCGTCTGGCGATTACCATCTCCACCACGCGACTGATCCTGCTTCAGGCGGACGCAGGCCAAATCATCACTGCCTTCGGCACGTTCGTGGTCGGCGGCAGCGTCGTCGTTGGCATGATCATCTTTTTGATCATCACCATCGCGCAATTCATCGTTGTCGCAAAAGGCGCCGAGCGCGTCGCCGAAGTGGCCGCCCGCTTCACACTGGATGCTTTGCCGGGCAAACAAATGAGCATCGATGCAGAGCTACGCA
The DNA here is from genome assembly GCF_055811555.1 of Mesorhizobium sp. WSM4813. Taxonomy (NCBI): domain Bacteria; kingdom Pseudomonadati; phylum Pseudomonadota; class Alphaproteobacteria; order Hyphomicrobiales; family Phyllobacteriaceae; genus Mesorhizobium; species Mesorhizobium sp. WSM4813. The sequence goes on along the minus strand of NZ_JBVVQU010000006.1, from coordinate 132,154 downwards.
ACGGCGACATCGACCAGGCCGAGGCTCGCCGTCTGCGCCTTCAGCTCGAGCGCGAGAGCCAATTGTTCGGCGCGATGGACGGTGCCATGAAATTCGTCAAGGGCGATGTGATGGCCAGTATCGTCATCATTTTGGTCAACCTCATTGGCGGTTTCGCAGTCGGCACGCTGCAGAACGGCATGTCGCTCGGCGAAGCTGCCGTGACCTATTCGCTGCTCACGGTCGGCGATGGCCTTGTCGCCCAGATTCCTGCCCTGCTCATCGCCGTGGCGTCAGGCACTATGGTGACGCGCGTCGGCAGCGCGGACGGCAATGGCGACCTCGGCCGGCAGATCACCGGACAGCTGCTGCGCGATCCGCGTGCGCTGGCACTAGCGGCGGCGATCATGATCGGCCTCGCTCTGGTGCCGGGTTTTCCCACTGTGGTGTTCCTGGTTCTGGGAGCGGCTTTCGGGGCCGGAGCCTACGCGATCCATCGGCCGTTCGCGAAGACCGAGACGGTCGATGAAGCCAGAGCGGTCGAGACTGCGGAGCAACTTGCAATTTCGCCGGCAGCCTCGATCGGCAACATCAATGCAGCGCAATCTACGTCACGAATCGTCGTGCGGCTCGGTTCCGAACTCGGGCAATCGATCCCGGAGGCGGAATTCGGCGTGCAGGTGGTCCGCAGCCGCCGCGAATTGTTCGCCGACCTGGGCGTCGATGTGCCCGCAATCGGCTTGCTTGTCGACAAGGCTCTCGCGCCTCGTCATATCCGCATCGACCTCGAGGGCGCGCCGATCCTCAACGCTGAAATTCCAGCCGAGCGAGTGTTGGTCGCGGAAGATAAGACCCATCTTGACTTGCTCGGTGTCGGCCATGACGTTGGCCCTCCGGTCGCCGGGCGGCACAACACGATCTGGGTTGATGCGCGTCACACTGCCGTCTTGAAAGAAGCCGGCCTCAGCTTTTTCCCTCCCGTCGAAGCGTCGGGCAAATGGCTCGCCCATACGCTCAGGCTCTATGCTGGCCATTTCGTCGGCATCCAGGAAACGCGCCGGCTTCTATCCGATATCGAGCCGGACTATGCCGATCTCGTCAAGGAAGCCCGGGACATCCTGCCGCTTCAGAGGATCGCCGAGGTGCTTCGCCGGCTGGTCGCCGAAAACGTGCCGATCCGCAACCTTCGTCTCGTCCTGGAAGCGCTTATTGAATGGGGCCAGCGCGAACAGGATGTCGTTCTACTTACCGAGCATGTGCGCATTGCCCTGAAGCGCCAGATCAGTTTCCGCTCGGCTGACCGGAACAACATAATCGCCGCCTATGTCCTGCAACGGTCGGCCGAAGAGATATTGAGAGCCGCCGTGCAGGCCACTTCCAGCGGCACCTTCCTCGACCTTTCCGACGAGGAAGCGCAGTCACTTGTGAAACAAATCGAGCGGGCATTGTCCGAGACATCGGCCGCCGTCCTGCCAGTCGTGCTTACGGCCATGGACGTGCGCCTGCACATGCGCAGCCTTTTGGTGCACAACGGCATCGAGCTGCCGGTGCTTTCCTATCAGGAACTCGCGGCCGAGTTCAACGTCCAGCCGCTGGCGGCGATAGCTGCCGAGCAGGGGGCTCGGAAAACCTCACAATCACTGCCGGGGACGCGGTCGCAAGCCGGGCAGGAGGCCACCCCCTGATGCAGCGATGCAGAGAGCTCGGAATAAGAAAATGGGCAAGAGAGGGACAGCATGACAACCCACGATATCGCAAAGGGCACTCGACCGGCCGCCGGCGCAGGGCGGAAGCTGGTCGCCCGGTCGTGGTCTATCGCGGTGTTGTTGTGTTTGGTGGTGATTTTGGGGACGCCAAAGGATCTGAAGGCGCAGCAAGTGTCACCACTGCCGAGTCGGCCGACCATCGAGCTACCAATCGGGCAAGGACGCATCCTGCGTTTCAATGAACCAGTGGAATCAGTGCTGATTGCCGACACCACCATTGCTGATCTGCAGGTGGTGTCGCCCGACATCGTCTATGTCTTTGGCCTGAAGTCTGGCGTCACCAACCTGATAGCGATCACCGCCGATCAGCGGATCGAGGCAACGGCGCAGTTCCGTGTCACCCCAGACAAAACACCGGCAAATGAAGCCAAGCGCGCCTTGCAGCCGACATCGTCTGCCGACCTGTCCATCTTCGGCAACCGCATCGTGGCAACCGGCGACACGCTGAACGTCACCGAAGCTGTCGATGTCGACAATGTAGCGCGAACATTTTCGCCGCCGGAGCAGCCGCCGATCAACAACACCACCGTGCAGGGAGCCCAGCAGGTCAACATCCGCGTTCGGTTCGCCGAGGTCTCGCGCACGGAACTTCAGTCGTACGGCGTGGATTGGTCGGTCGGCTACAAATCCAGCGGTTTCGAATTTAGCATGTTTCAAAACAATGCCGTCCCGATAGGCGACGCAGGAAATCTGGGTTTCTCGGGCGAAGCCGACGGCTTCAACTTCGATGTCCTTATCGAAGCCCTGCAGCGCAACGGCATCGTCAAGATCCTGGCCGAGCCGAACCTGACTGCGGTGACTGGCCAGACCGCGAGTTTCCTCGCTGGCGGCGAAATCCCGGTTCCGATCCCGCAGAGCCAGGATACGGTTACTGTGGATTACAAGTCTTTCGGTGTTTCGTTGACTTTCACGCCGACCTTGATCGGGCGCAACCGCATCGGCCTTCACGTCAAACCGGAAGTCAGCTCGATTTCGGTGAGCGGAACGGCCGTCAGCGTCAATGGCTTCAACCTGCCGAGTTTCGTGGTGCGCAAGGCCGACACCATCGTCGAGGTGGCGAGCGGACAGACATTCGCAATCGCCGGCCTGTTCCAGCAAAACTTCACTCGCAGTCTCGAAAAGTTCCCCGTACTGGGTGACGTCCCGGTCCTCGGCGCGCTGTTCCAGTCGCAGCGCTTCCAGAAGGAAGAGACCGAACTTGTCATCCTCATCACGCCTTATCTGGTCGAACCGGTCAGGGACAGCCTGGCATTGCCTATTGATCGCCCCTCCGGCAAGCGCCCCAGCCGAACACGTTCGAACGACCCATCCTCAATGGGCCTCATCATCAAGTAGCGGAGGACGACCTATGACACATCCACTCGTCTTCCGTGCCGGGCTCGCACTGCCACTGGTCGCGCTCGCCGGCTGCGTCAATAACAAGCTGCAGCCCGAGGATTATTCGCCCGGCTACAGCTATGTCGCGACCAACGCCTCCGGCGGCTCTGAAAAGGCCGTCGGAGGTTCGGCGCTTGCGCCAAACGCCTGCCTGGCCGAGCCGGTGGACGACGATCTGTCGCCTGCCGCGACCGATCTTACGATTGTTTCCGGCGTCGGCACCCATTTGCCGCCCGGCTGCGCCAATGCCTACAATCTTCAGCGCATAGTGGAAAGTGACCGCGATCTGATCGAGGGACGTCGGATGGGACCGGCGGCGGCAGCTCCGACGGCTCGGGCGGCACGCCGGTATCTCTACGGCGACGAGTCGCCAGTCGGTGGTGCGAACGCCGCGCCTCTGGAGGCGAGTACGACACTGCCGGCAGATAACTGATCGATCGATCGGCGGTATGTCGATCACGATTAAATACGGAGAGGTGGATATGCGGCCGCGTATCGTGTTTTTGCCCATTGTCGCAATATTAGCGCTGGCGGGCTGCCAGACGGTCAAATCCAAGGCCGATTCGGATGCTGCCCAGGCGCAAACCGCCTCGACGCAATCGGACCGGCTGATCAAGCTGGCTGCAGAGATCGAGGAACGCGGGGAAACTGAGACCGCTCTCGCGCTCTATCAACGGGCCACCGCGTTGCCGGATGCGAAGCCGACCACCTTCGTGAAGGCAGGCGGGGCCTATATGCGTGCCGGCTACCCGACCGAAGCGGCTCAGGCGTACCGTTTCGCTCTCTCGAAAGTGCCGGCTGACGGCCAGGCCATGCTTGGCCTGGGTTCCGCGATGATAGAGACAGGCGACGTCGATGCCGGTATTCGCGCGCTCGCCCAAGCGGCGCCAATTGTGAACACCAGCTCGGCCTACAACCGGCTCGGCGTGGCACAGACCTTCGCCGGCCATGTTGACGAAGCGCAGGCCACTTTCGGCCAGGCACTCAAGCTGCAGCCGGGCGATCTCGACATCGAGACCAACATGGCATTGGCGGCAGCACTCGGAGGCAATTCCGCCGCGGCGGTTCCGCTGATCCAGAAGATTGCCGCGGCACCCAATGCGCAACTGCACCACAAGCGCAACGTGGTTGTGGTCTACGGCCTGCTTGGCCAAGCCTATCAGGTCAAGGCCGTGCCTCCGACTGGCCTCTCGAGCAAGGAGATCAGCGCTTTGCTCATCCGCGCCAAATCAATACGCGCAAAAGGAAGCGCGAAGGCGAAAGCGAAAGCACTCGGATCGATCGTTGGGTAGCGTTCGCGCCTTATAGGGGAAGGTGCAGGCACCCGACCAAACGTCCGGCAAATTGGTGAGCGCAGAGCTGACGGTGATACATACATGTCGCAAGAAGAAGCCGAGGAAAAACAATTACCCGCTTCTGATAAGAAGTTGCGCGACTCGCGACGAAAGGGAAAGGTCTCGCAAAGCCGCGACCTGATTGCCGGTTTTCCTCTGCTGGCGGCGCTCGCCTACCTGTTTTTCATCTGGGAGACCGTCCTGGGACTACTTGCCCAGCTTGTGCAAACGGTCACGGCGTCGAACGGGTCGTTCGAGGAAGTCAGCCTGCGTGCAATCCGGCACACTGTCACTTCCATGTTTCTGATCACCGGCCCCCTGGCCAGCATAGTCATCGTTTTCACTCTGCTCTTCGGCGCGGTCGCGACATCAGGGCCGGTCTTTTCCTTTGAGCCGGTCAAGCCTCGGTTTGATCACATAAATCCGGCCAAGGGTCTAAAGAGGATCGTGTCGCTTCGCAACGTCGTCGAATTTGCCAAGGGGCTGGCGAAGGTCTTATTCCTGGCATGCCTGTTCGTGGCTGTCCTGCTCACCTATCTGCAACCACTTTTCGACGCACCCGGTTGCGGCGAGACTTGCATTGGGCCAATGATCAAGTCCGTGCTGACCCCACTGGGTGCGGCTGCGGCGCTGGGTTTCATATCGATCGGACTGATCGACGTGCCGCTGCAGCGCTGGCTTTTCCTGCGCGATATGCGGATGACCCGCACCGACTTCAAGCGCGAGCACAAGGACCTCGTAGGCGATCCGCTCATCCGCCAGGAACTGCAGCGCCAGCGCCGCGAAGCGGTTACTCGTCCGCTAAGGCTCGGCATTAAGAACGCCGTCCTCGTCTTTGCCGCCGACGACCGGGTAGTCGCGCTGCGTTATGTCAAGAAGGAGACGCCGATCCCGATCGTTGTCGGCAAAGGGCAGGGTCACAGTGCGGAGGCCATGATCGCCGAAGCACGGCGACTCGGCATTCCGATCGTAGAAGACGATACGCTGGTCCAGCCACTTTTTGAGACGATCGGGATCGGCGCCTACATCACCCAACACCTGTTTCCCCCGATCATACGCCATCTCGTGCGCAATGGGCTCGCTTGATGAGCATTTCAGTTAGACCCACACCCTACACAGTCATTCGGCTGCATCCTAAAGCTTCTCGAATACAGACCGATTGCCTTTGCGCACGCTGTCTTCGAGGGACCTCTCTGCTCGCCAAAATCGAACTGACGAGCGGCCGAAATCCCCATGCCTGCTGTTTACGCCCGAGTGACTGCCGTCCGCCACCATGGCTTTCTACGTCGACGACATGGATGGCGCCATCGCCTTTCTAAATCAGAACGGAGGTTCAGCCGACCTCCTATAGGGGGCCGGACCTCGGCGTGACGTGGTGCTACTTCATGGCGCCTTGGGACTGTAGCTCGAATCGTGGTCGGCGCTGAGGGGGGAACCGTATTTGATCGCGACATGGGCATACGTGCGTTTTCCCACCCGGCTTTTGTCGGGAAACGACGATCTGATCCGAAACCGCACGTCGCCACCGGCGAATGATCAAGAGCGATCGGGCGCGGCTTCACCGCGACGGCTCGGCACGCAGGCTATGGTGCTTCGGCTGCATTTTTCTGAAACTTCTTGAACACGAACCGTTTGCCTTCGAGCACGCTATCTTCGAGCGATTTCGCATTCGCCATATGGGCAGCGATGGCGCTGGCCAGCATGCAGCCCGTCCCGCGCATCGTTCCGGCAAGGCGCGGCCTGTCGAAGCAAATTGCTTCCTGATTGGAACTCAACAAAACATCGGTTGAACGCGGTCCCGTCGCGTGGCCACCCTTGATCAACAGCGCCTGCGGCCCAGCCTCAAGCAATTTTCTTCCCTGCCGCAGCCTGTCGTCATCGTCCGCTGCCACTTCCGAACCGACAAGGGCCGCCAGCTCGATGAGATTTGGCGTGACGAGCCGGCAGAGCGGTAAGAAATCCCGCTTCATGATGCCGATCGCGTTCGCTTCAAGTAGCGGCCTGCCCGAAGAGGAAGCCAGCACCGGGTCGAGTACTGCCGGTATCAGTGGATATTCGCTGAGCACGGCCGCAACCGCCACAAAGACCCGCCCCGTTGCAAGCATGCCGATCTTGATGGCCGCGACCTGGTTGGCCTGCAGCGCAGCGCGCATCTGATCGGCCACCAGACCTGGTTCCATAGGGTGGATATCCAGGACGGCTTCGTGCGTCTGAACCGTTAGCGCGGTGACAGCAAGGCAGGTGCGCACGCCAATTAAAGAGATCGTTTCGATATCGCGTGCGATTCCAGCCCCACCGCTGGAGTCCGACGCGCCAACCACAAGCACATGCGGTTCTCGCCTCAGCGCCATTGGTCTGTCTTTTCGATCCATTCTCGCGTGCGCGCTTCGGGGTCGTCGTTCAGCGTGATGTCGGTCACCACGGCCGCGCTGTCAGCACCAGCCGCAAAGACACCGATGAGCCGGTCAGGGTTGAGGCCACCAATGGCGACTAAGGGAACCGGTGCGACCCGGCGTTTCCACTCGCTGATCCGTTCGACCCCTTGCGGCGCCCATTTCATCTGTTTCAGGATGGTGGGATAGATGGGGCCTAGCGCGATGTAGTCGGGCTCGGCGGTCAAGGCCGTTTCAAGTTCGACATGATCATGCGTGCTGAGCCCGAGCCGCACGCCGGCTGCCCGTATGCGCGCGAGGTCGGCGTTCTGCAAATCCTCTTGGCCAAGATGCACGAAGTCGCAGCCCTCCTCGATTGCCAGGCGCCAGTGATCGTTAACGATGAGCTGGCATTCGTGCTGGGCGCACAGGGCCCTCGCCTTCCGGATTTCGGTGCGCAACCCAGCCTCATCCATGGTCTTGATGCGAAGCTGAACCAGCCTGACTCCGAGCCGCACCAGTCGCTCGATCCAAGCAGCACTGTCAACGATCAGGTAGAAGGGGTCGAAGCATCATGAAAAAACTGCCGTGCCGATCGTGGGCGTCGACGGCACGGCGACGTCGCGCGGTTCGAGCAGTCCCGAGCAGAATGCTTCACGGCCAGCGTCGACCGCCTTGGCGAAAGCACGCGCCATGCCGACCGGATCGGCCGCCCTGGCAACCGCTGTGTTCAAAAGCACAGCGTCAAAGCCGTATTCCATGACGGTTGCCGCGTGCGAGGGCCGTCCGAGCCCCGCATCAACAATCAGCGGGACGGCAGGGAAATGCCCACGCATCGAGCGCAGCGCGGTGATGTTGATCGGCCCGAGGGCGGAGCCGATCGGTGCGCACCACGGCATTAAGACCTTGCAGCCCGCCTCTAGCAGCCGCTCGGCGACTACAAGGTCCTCGGTGGTATAAGGGAATACGGTAAAACCGTCCTCGCACAGGATGCGGGCGGCTTCGACCAGGCCGAACACGTCCGGCTGCAGAGTGTCGTGGTTGCCGATCACTTCGAGCTTGATCCAGGTCGTACCGAAGACTTCGCGTGCCATTTTCGCGGTCGTGACCGCTTCTTTGACGGAGTGGCAGCCGGCAGTGTTGGGCAGGATTCTGACGCCGAGCGAGCCGATCAGCGACCAGAATTTTTCGCCATCCCTGCCGCCCGCCATCTCACGGCGCAACGAGACAGTCACCACCGACGTGCCCGACGCCTTGACTGCATCGGCAAGGACGGCTGGCGAGGCGTATTGAGCCGTGCCGAGGAGCAGGCGCGACGGAAGCGTGGTTCCCAGAAGAGCGAACATGGTCTAGCCCCCTTGCATTGGCGACAGGATTTCGATCCGGTCTCCATCGCTCAGCTGGAAGTCCGCCCGGTTGGTTTTATGCACGAGGTCACTGTTGACGGCCGTTGCCAGCCAGTCGCCCTCATAGTCGAGCGCTGCGAGCAGCTCGGCCAGCGTAGTGGCGGCAATCTCATACGCTTCGCCGTTGACCAGCAGTTTCATGAGCAAGCTCCTTCTCGGTCTTGATTGAACACCAGGTCGGCCGCCTGGCGCGCCATGGCAGGGGCGAGAAGAAAGCCATGCCGATAAAGCCCGTTGATCGCGACGGTATCTCCGCTCGTTTCGACCCGCGGCAGGTTGTCTGGAAATGCCGGGCGAACGCCGACGCCGGTCTCAACGATGCCAGCTTCGCCGAATGCCGGATGGAGTCCGCAGGCGGCGCCGAGAAGCTCCATAATCGAACGGACCGTGACCGGTTCCGCGGATTGGCTCTCGATCATCGTCGCTCCGGCCATGAAACGGTGACCGGTGCGCGGCACCAGATAGAGCGGAAAGCGCGGATGCAGCAGCCCGACCGGGCGCGACAGTCGGATATCAGGCGTGCGCAGTATCAGCATCTCGCCACGAACGCCGCGCAGCCTGTCATCGACGGCGGCCATCCCCCTGCAGTCGATCTGTCGATCGAAATTGGAAACTCGCCGGACGTCGGCGCCGAAGTGGAATTCGACGCCCATGTCCGCGAGCTTGTCATGAAGTGCTCGCATCGCCTGGCGCGGGTCGAGATGTGCCTCGTCGGAGAAGAACAGCCCCCGCCGGAAGCGCCCGGCGAGGTCGGGCTCCAGCAACGCAAGTTCGCTTTCATCGATACGCCGATGCCCCGACGTGCGACTGGCGAACCGGTCGAGCTCGCCTGCATCTCGCGGTGCAGCAACGACCAGCGTTCCGGCCCGTGTCACCTGACCGGGCGTCGCCGCGTCCCACCAGTCGGCGGCATCGCGACCGAGATCCAGCACCGGCTGCTCGGCGCTTTCACGCTCGCACCACGGCGCCAGCATGCCGCCGGCGAACCACGACGCATTGCCACCCAGGCTACGTCTTGTCTCGGCCACGGTCACCGCCGCGCCGCGTATGGCGAGCTCGAAGGCGGCAGTGAGGCCAGCGACGCCAGCCCCGTTGACCAGCACCCTCATGATCGCTCATGCGCCTCCGGCACGCGTGGTGCGTTAGTCTCGTCCGCCGGCATGTAGAGATCGCCGCCCTCGCGGTATTTCTGCGCCATTGCCGCCATGCCCTCCTTCTGCGCTTCGGCGCGGATGTCGTGGGAGATGCGCATCGAACAGAATTTCGGCCCGCACATGGAGCAGAAATGCGCCAGCTTGTGGGCCTCCTTGGGCAAGGTCTGATCGTGGAAGGACCGCGCGGTTTCGGGATCGAGCGACAGGTTGAACTGGTCCTCCCAGCGGAACTCGAAGCGCGCGCGGGAAAGGGCATCATCCCTGAGTTTTGCCGCTGGATGCCCCTTAGCCAGATCGGCGGCATGGGCAGCTATCTTGTAGGTGATCACGCCAACCTTGACATCGTTGCGATCGGGAAGGCCGAGATGCTCCTTGGGCGTGACGTAGCAGAGCATGGCGGTGCCGAACCAACCTATCATGGCGGCGCCGATGCCTGAGGTGATGTGGTCGTAGCCCGGCGCGATGTCGGTCGTCAGCGGTCCAAGCGTATAGAATGGCGCCTCGCCGCACACAGCGAGCTGCTTGTCCATATTCTCCTTGATCTTGTGCATCGGTACGTGGCCGGGCCCCTCGATCATCACCTGGCAATCCTTGGCCCAGGCGATCTTCGTCAGCTCGCCGAGCGTTTCCAGCTCCGCGAATTGCGCGGCGTCGTTGGCGTCGGCGATCGAGCCCGGACGCAGCCCATCGCCCAGCGAAAAGGACACATCATAGGCGCGGCAGATGTCGCAGATTTCGGCGAAATGCTCGTAAAGGAAGCTCTCCCGGTGATGGTGCAGGCACCATTTGGCCATGATCGAGCCGCCGCGCGAGACGATACCCGTGACCCGGTCAACGGTCAGCGGGATATAGTGCAGCCGCACGCCGGCATGGATAGTGAAATAGTCGACACCCTGTTCGGCCTGTTCGATCAGCGTGTCGCGGTAGACCTCCCAGGTCAGATCCTCGGCAATGCCGTTAACCTTTTCGAGCGCCTGATAGAGCGGCACCGTGCCGATCGGCACCGGCGCATTGCGCACGATCCATTCGCGGATGTTGTGGATGTTGCGGCCGGTCGACAGGTCCATCACCGTATCGGCGCCCCAGCGGATCGACCAGACCATCTTTTCGACCTCCTCGGCCATCGAGGAGGTGACCGCCGAATTGCCGATATTGGCGTTGATCTTCACCAGGAAATTGCGGCCGATGATCATCGGCTCGCTCTCGGGATGATTGATGTTGGCGGGAATGATTGCCCGTCCGCGCGCCACCTCGTCGCGCACGAATTCGGGTGTGACGAAATCGGGGATCGCCGCGCCGAAGGCTTCGCCATCGCGCTCAACTTTGCCACGCAGGATCTCGCGGCCGAGGTTCTCGCGGATGGCCACGAACTCCATTTCTGGCGTGATGATGCCGGCGCGCGCATAGGCAAGCTGGGTCACTGCCTTGCCCGATCTGGCCCTGAGCGGGCGGTTGCGAACGGGAAATTCCGGCGTCAGGCGCTCGCCCACGGCGAACCCGTTGTCTTCCGGCCGGACATGGCGACCCTCATAGGCTTCGACATCGCCGCGCGCGGTAATCCATTCGTGGCGAAGCCGGGCAAGGCCCCTTTCGATGCTGGTTTCGACAGTCGGGTCTGTGTAGGGGCCGGATGGATCGTAGACGGTAACGGGCGGCTCGCCGGCCGTCGGATGGACGGAGATTTCGCGCATTGGCACCCTGATCTGCGGGTGGATAGTGCCGAGCTTGTGGACTTTTCGTGAGGCGGGCAGCGGTCCCGTCGACACGGCGGGGGTAAGGGCATTCATCGTGAGGCTCCTTTGCTCATGCATTGGAGACCCAGTTCTGTGCCGGAAGGATGAAAAGACGCTTTGGCCTGCCTGTTCAATACAGGACTACGGGCGTGAACTCCCGCAAAGCGCTTGCACCGTCCCTACGCCAGTATGAACTGGATCAGGTTCAACGGGTCACTGCGCCGCGAAAGCCAGCAGTATCTCAGCCCCTTGCCGGGACTCCCCTGGTGAATGCGTCAAGTTGAACGGGCCCGTGCCATGTTGTCAAGCGCGTTCGGCCGGCGGTAGTGGGTCAGTTTGAAATCTGCCCCCTCGCTCGTCGCGATCCGGGCCGAAATCCCATATGCTTATCGCAAGCAACGAGATTTGAGATGAGCTTGATGGTCAGCACACCTGAGGATGCCGCGACTGCCTTTGCCGATGCTTGGAATAGGCACGATATGGATGACTTCGCAGCGTTGTTCGCCAACGATGCTAATTTCGTCAATGTCGTAGGCGTGTGGTGGAAGAACCGCACCGAGATCGAAGCGGCGCATCGCGCAACTCATGAAACCATGTTTCGTGATAGCCGATTGGAAGGTGATGTCTCGGCAGTTGTGGAATTAGCTCCCGGTCTTGCATCCGTGCACTACACATGGACCCTGACTGGCGCATCCGCCCCGGACGGCTCACCCGCTGGAACACGAGAGGGCATTCTGCTTCTGATTGTGAAGGAAGAACAGTCGGGCTGGCAGATAAAGGTGGCCCAAAACACTGACATTGTTGCGGGGGCGATTGCTCCCCCTTCAAGCGCAAAGAGATAACTATGCCTGTAGGACCTAAGTACAGAAGCGCCCCGCCGACGTGATCGGCAATGCCGTCCGCGCATGATTCCACTCATGGGTCGCGACAGTCGCGATGCATCATCAACAGATCACCCGAGACGGCGAAGGTCTCAATGCAGTGGTGTCAGGGGCTGGAATTCGGGAGCGGCATGCTTCTCTCTACCATGGCTGGCAGGCAGGCAAATGCGAACAGTCAGCCCGGTGGGGGCTCGGCCGAGAAGCGCGATTTCGCCTTGATGGCGTCTGACGACATCCCGCGCAATGGACAGTCCCAATCCGAAACCGCTGCGTTCCGTCGATGTGCGAGCGCTATCGCTTTTGAAGAACGGCTCAAAGACTTTTTGGCGCTGCGACTCGGGGATTCCCGGACCATCGTCGGAAATATCGATCTGGACACTATGTGAGGCGGCGAGCGAAAGCCGCACATCCACTAACGTTCCATTCTTTACGCCGTTTTCGACGACGTTTGTGATCGCCCTCATCAGCGTGTTGCGCCGACAGGTGATAACGCAACGGTCGGGACCGTGGTAGGAAACCTGATGACCCATGTCGCTGAAATCCGTGCAAATCGTCTGCAGCAGACTGGCTAATTCGACGCGTTGCATTGGCTCGGAGCGGTCATCCTCGCGCAAATAGGTGAGAGTCTCGGCAAGCATGCCACTGATTTTGCCGATGTCGCGCAGCATCTGGTCCCGAATCGAAGGATTGGGGAGCTGCTCAGTCCGCAATCGCAGCCGCGTCAAGGGCGTGCGAAGGTCATGGCTAATTGCGGCGAGCATACGAGTGCGGTCATCGATCATCGCCCGGATCCGATCGCGCATATGGTTCATGGCACGCGCCACTTGGGCGACCTCTTTCGGTCCCTCTTCGCTCAAAATCCGATCATCGCTAGTCGGCCGTCCAAAAGAGTGTGCCGCCGCGGCGATCGAGGAAAGTGGCGCTGTAATCCAGCGCACGGCGTATACCGGAATGAAAAGAATAAAGAGTGTGACAACGACAAGAACAAATGTCCCCGGCACAAGGAGAAACCTCATCCATCCTGGAAGGGGCGGACTGTCAAAAACGAGGGCGCTCTGCTGATCGAGCCTGACCACCATTGTCCCCCGTTGGGCCGGCGGTGCGCGGTCTCTTAGGACCTTGACCCCGTAGGTATGCTCCAGCCGTTCGTCAGCTATACGTTCCTGTTCGGACGGGCTAGCTGGCGAGGGTGCCAATTGCGGGAGTGGTATTCTTCGCACCCCCATCCCCGATTCGCGTGCCATTTCGAGCAATTTCAAAAGGTCTTCTGGCGATTTCGCCGCTTTAGCCAATTTCGTGATGGCGATCACACGGCCAATGCCAAAGCTCGATCGCTTCGAAAGCTCCGATTCATAGGAGAACAAGAGCACGATCATAAACGTAACCAGGCTCGCCGCCACGAGAGAAGCGATGACCAGCCCGGTGATTTGCCCAGTTACCGTCTGTGGCAGAACACGCGCAACCAAGCGCATCAGGTCGGCTCCACCTTGGGTGTGAAAATATATCCACCGAGCCGAACGGTTTTGATCAGCTTTGGGTATCTTGGATCCGCCTCGATCTTCTGCCGGATGCGACTTACGTGGATATCGATGCTGCGTTCGATCGGGCCGGCCAACCCGCCGTGGGTGAGCTTGAGAAGCCCCTCACGCGAAAGCACCTGACCAGGGTTACGGCACAAAGCAAGAAGCAGATCGAATTCGGCACTCGTAACAGTCACCTGTGCGTCGTCCGGGCTGCGCAGTTCGCGTGCGGAGGGATCGATCAGCCAGCCATCGAAACGGAGGGGCCTCCCAGCAATGCCTCGCCGCCCCTTGTCGTGCGTGCGCCGCAGCAGAGCTCGGATACGCGCCACGAGCTCCCGCGAACTGAAAGGCTTTGCGACATAGTCGTCTGCGCCAACCTCCAGCCCAACCACTCGGTCGATCTCCTGATCGAGGGAGGTCAACATGATGATCGGTATTTGCGAAGTGGCCCGCAGCCGGCGGCAAATGCTGATTCCGTCCTCTCCGGGCAACATGATGTCGAGCAGGATGACGTCCACACAGCCTTGCTCGAGGATTCGGTCCATTTCCGGCCCTGTGCCTGCCAAGGAAGCGACGAAACCATTCTTGGACAGGACCTCGGACAGAATCCGCGAGATCTCCACGTCGTCCTCAACGAGCAGGACATGCGTGGCGGAAGTGGACAGATCTTGCAGCATTCGGAATCCACTAGCGAACCACGACCTGGCTTCATTTTCTATGGATGAGCCGAGGCTGTCATCGCGCCATTTATATTTTTTTGTTTCTAAAAGTTGCGGCCTTCGTTGAGAACCCGGCAATCCAACGCCGGGGCAGAAACCTATCTTAACATCACTTCAAACCAGAGCGGCCGGTCAATGCTTATCCTGAAGCACGTCCCTTGGAGACCTTCATGTATTCAAAAGCACCAGCCGCTCCAATCAAGCCTTTTAGAGTTCTCAAGCCGGACATGTGCGCGAAGTGCGAACCTTCCGCCGTGGTCACGCGAGTTCCATCAAATCCATCCGACCGGCGCAATTGCGAGATGTTCCGGACCCTGGCGCTGCCGGATCGGCCTGGACTGGCGTTATGCCGAGCCCACAAACGTATTCTCCGCGGGGTGGGACCTGGCGACGGCCCGCCTGCTCTTCAGCGCAACGTGATGCGCCTGCACCGGTCCAGGCTTTGACGAATAGGCACTCAATTGAATGCAGACCACACTCTCGGTTCACGCAGGTGGACGAAACGCAGGGACGGCAAGGAAGCCTCGCACCGCGTGGGGTCCCGGTGATGGAAGCGCGCTCGGGCCAACCCAAAAGTAAACGCTCGCGCCGGCTTTGGACCGTTGCGATTATAATTTTGTCGATCGCCGGTGGCAGCGGTACATATGCGATGCTGAATCGACAGGCTTCGATGCAGTTTCGGACTGCGCGTGTGGCGATTGGCTCAGTGGAGGAGACAATCACCGCGCTGGGCTCGCTCGAGCCCAAGGAGTATGTCGATGTCGGCGCCCAAGTATCCGGTCAGCTCAAGAAGCTGCATGTGGAACGCGGCGAGCGCGTCGTGCAAGGGGACCTCCTTGCAGAGATTGACGCCACCGTCCTTGCAGCAAAGGTGACCTCGGACGAAGCCAGGCTCAAAAGCGTGCAGGCAATGGCCGAACAGCAGCGTGTTGAGCTCGACCTGGCCGGCGCGTCCCTGAAGCGCACGCAACAGCTCTTCGACAAGAATACGGCCAGCGCTGAGGCGCTGGATACCGCGCGCGCCGGCGTCCGCATCGCAGAAGCGAAACTGCGATCTCTCGAGGCGCAGGTCGAGGAGGCCGAAGCCACGCTCGACGGGAACCAGGCTGGCCTCGGGTACACCAAGATTTTCGCTCCGCTTGGCGGAACCATTGTGTCGATCGCTGCTGTGGAGGGGCAGACATTGAATGCAACTCAGCAGGCACCCTCCATCCTTCGCATCGCCAATCTGGACGTAATGACTGTTAGGGCACAGGTCGCTGAAGCGGATGTCGGCGACATCACGCCGGGCATGCCGGCTTTTTTCCGGACGCTGGGGAATGATGAGGAGACCTGGCGAGCGACCGTAGCTCAGGTGCTGCCGACACCTGAAAGTGTAAATGACGTCATTCTCTATAACGTCCTTATTGATATCCCTAACAATGAACATCGGCTGATGATCGACATGACGGCCCAGGTATTCTTCGTAAAAAGCGCGGTCTCAAACGTACCGATCGTTCCGGTTGCGGCGCTGCGGCCCGTGCGCTCGGGAGCTGCCGAATGGGAGGCTCGCGTGGTTAGCGCCAATGGAATTGAGCGGCGGACTGTTCGGACGGGGGTGACTAACCGGACCGAAGCAGAAGTTATCTCCGGCCTTGAAACGGGAGAGGAGGTCGTGACCGGAGTTATTGATGGTGTGGCAAGGCGAGGACCCGGAACACGGCGCCCCATCGAGGGAGCGGGCAGCCCAGATGCGGGTGCCCGCTCCTCCGGTGCAAGGCTGGGGTTCTAAATGGTCGACCAGGTTCAGATCCCTGCGAACCTCTTGGAGAGTTCCGTGTCGTCAATCCCGCTTATCGAACTCCGGGATGCGTGGAAGACACATGTCAGCGGCGAGTCGACCGTAAACGCGATTGGCGGCGTCGGTTTTAGGATCGACGCGGGGGAGTTTGTCGCAATCGTGGGCCCTTCCGGTTCTGGAAAGTCGACGATGATGCACATCCTCGGCTGCCTCGACCGGCCGACTAGAGGCAGCTATCTGGTCTGGGGCAGGGATGTTTCCAGCCTGTCCCCCGATGAGCTCGCTGCACTTCGGCGAGAGATGTTCGGTTTCGTGTTCCAGCGCTACAATCTCCTGACCGATGCGACCGCCGCCGAGAATGTCGAAATCCCTGCGATTTACGCAGGTCAGCCCAAAAAGCTCAGATGGCAGCGCGCGTGTGACTTGTTGAACGCACTCGGACTTGGCGAGCGCATAAACCATTGGCCGGCTCAACTGTCTGGCGGCGAGCAGCAGCGGGTGTCTATCGCTCGCGCGTTAATGAATGATCCGCCGGTGATCCTCGCAGATGAGCCGACGGGCGCTCTGGATATGCGCAACGGCGAAGAGGTAATGCGGCTTCTCAAGCAACTGCACATGCAAGGCAGAACGATCGTGCTTATTACGCATGACCCTGCGCTCGCCCAGAAGGCCGACCGTCTCATCCAGCTGCGCGACGGGCGCGTCGTCGCCGACGAGAGCCACACCAACTCTGGGCCAGCAGCTCGTTGGGAAAAGCGCAGTGCCTCCGGCCAAAGAAGCGGGTCTTCCCTGAGCGACGATCTCTGGCAGGCAGTCATTCAGGCCTTCCGCTCGATGCGTGCCAATCGTTTCCGAACGGCACTAACGCTTCTTGGCGTGGTAATTGGCGTCGCTGCAGTCGTGGCGGTGCTCGCGATCGGAAGCGGTAGCACCAAAAACATCATGGACCAGATTGCCGCGATGGGCACCAATGTCCTGAACGTGCGCCCCGGAGCGCCAGGAACGCGGGTTTCTGGCGATGTTGCAACGCTGACAGCGCAGGACGCCGAGGCAATTGCAGCAATGCCCAATGTGGCCACCGTAGCGCCGACCAGGGCGGCACCTATGACCATACGGGCCGGAAAAATCGACCACCGCACCCAAGTTCAGGGAACCTGGCCTGAATTCGTGGCGGCCGGGAACTGGGCGATGTCAGACGGTGTATTTTTCGATCAGGACGACCTGAGGAGCTTTTCCCCCGTCGTCGTTCTGGGCGCTACAGTCGCCAAAAATCTCTTTCCAGAGCGCACCAGTCCGGTCGGCAAGTACGTTCTTCTTCGCAATGTTCCTTTTGAAGTCATTGGTGTCCTTGCTCCCAAGGGAGCCTCGCCAATGGGCAGCGACATGGATGATACAGCGGTCGTCCCACTCACCACAGGTTTCATGCGCTTGTATGGGCAGCGCTATTTGAGCTCGATCACCGTAAGCGTCGAAGACGTGGAGCAGATTCAGGTGACGGAGACCGGCCTGCGGGAGCTCCTGCTCTCTCTTCATGGGACCGAGGATTTCCAGATCCGCAATGCGACCGCCATATTGGACACCGCTCAGTCCATGCGCAGCACTATGGCGCTTTATCTCGGGGCAGTCGGTTTTATTTCGCTCGTAATCGGTGGCATTGGGGTGATGAACATCATGCTTGTGAGCGTCACCGAGCGCACGCGCGAGATCGGCGTTCGCATGGCAACCGGCGCGCGACGGCGAAATATCATGCTGCAGTTCAACACCGAAGCAGTCGTGATTTGCGGGATTGGCGGGGTCATTGGGATCCTCAGTGGCCTCGCCATCATAGGGACGCTGTGGTTCGCGGGTATCAGCGTTGTCGTTGCGCCGATCCCGGGTGTAATTGCATTCGGCTGCGCATTTCTGACAGGCCTGCTTTCTGGTTTCCTACCGGCCCGAACGGCCTCGCGGCTCGACCCAGTCGCTGCGCTTGCATCCGAGTGATCCTTCGGCTCATTCCCTGGACTTTCCTTCCCGTCGTTCGTCTCGCGGCCTATGTGAGGTCGTACAACGCGTGGTTCCCATTTGTCGAAATGCCGCCGTGCTCGACCGGCTCAGCAATATTTCTTCATTTCAATTAAAACCGACGCCCTCACTAAGCGGGTATGTCAGGCGTGATCATCAACAAGCGAGACTTTCAATGAAAGATACAGTCATTCTGGTTGCCTCTGTGGTCCTCTTTTCACAAGGCGCTTGGGCCCAACAGCAGCAACACGAAAAGGTGGAGGTCCCATCAGAATTGCGGCTTATGTGCCGGGACGAAATCCGAAAGATATGCGGCCACTCCTCTTCGAGCCGTGACGCGATACGGCGCTGCGTTGCGGAAAAGCAGGAAAAGCTCCCGGATGAGTGCGTTGCCTTATTTTCTCGGCGATAAGGTCGAGTCCGGCTGCCGGACGATGCCCGGCGCGCAAATACGGAAGCTAGTTGTCCCCTGTTGCTCTTCCACGATTCACTAGCAGCTTTGCCCCTGGCAGCGGGTTTGCTACCCCGCCTTGCGTCGCTGCGGCGTGTCAGGGGCTGTCCAGAGCGCTCCCCCGCATCGATGCAATGGTGAAAAATATATCCAACATGTCTTCGACGAGAAGGCCGCGTTGTCGGCAAGGAATGCCTCCAAGTAGGGCACCTCGAAATGTCGCCCGAACGGCGGTTCACACACAGCATAATTGCTGCATCCAGGCTGAAACCAAAGACAATGACAATTGGGAAACGCGCATCCTGGGCGATGCGGCTGCGACTTTGGTCATGCGGCGGCAGCTTATGCGCCTGGCCGAAGTCGAGACCGACATATTGATCATTGGCGAAACTGGTACCGGCAAGGAGGTCGCAGCGCGCGCGGTGCATGATTTCAGCGCGCGAGGCCAAAGTCGGTTCGTCGCGGTGAATTGCGGGGCAATCCCGGAGACCATGCTCGAATCCGAGCTTTTTGGGCATGAACCAGGATCGTTCACAGGTGCGAAGGAGCGACGGATCGGCAAGATAGAGCACGCAAACGGGGGCACCCTGTTTCTGGATGAAATCGAGTCGATGCCGCTTAGCGCCCAGGTTAGGCTGTTGCGGGTGCTGCAAGAGCGGACACTTGAAAGGCTCGGGTCTAACAAGGAAGTTGCGCTCGACATACGCGTCGTCTCTGCGGCCAAGCAGGATTTAGGTGATCTGGCCCGTCGAGGGTTATTTCGAGAAGATCTCGTGTATCGCCTCGACGTTGCGCGCGTCGAACTACCACCGCTGCGGGAGCGCAAGAGCGACATTTCTCTACTGTTCATCTATTTTCTGGGTCATGCAGAGCGGCGTCTTGGGCGGACGGGGCTACAGGCCAGCCCCGCCGAGCTAACACAACTCGAAGCCCGTCCTTGGCCGGGTAACATCCGACAGTTGCGCAATGCGGCCGAACGCTATGCCTTGGGCATCTACGACTCCCCACAAATTGCTGACGCACACGCCGCCGGACCAGCCGTTGACACGCTCGAATGGCAGATCAACCTTCACGAGCGGGCGATCATCCTAGAACGGCTGTCACGCAATGACGGCAAGATAGGCGCAACTGCAGAAACACTCGGCATCTCACGCAAGACACTCTACCTCAAGATGAAGAAGCTCGGGATTTCCAATATGGACCCTGACTGAAGTTCAATGACCTGACGTTCCTCTGCGTGCAGTGACTGCGTCGCGCCCAATCGGATGTTACGATTTCTTCCCATCCCTTTCTGCCGGCGTTACTTGTGTTGCCCAAGACAGCGCCGCTCGACTAGTGCACTTCTTTGAAAAATCTCAGCATTTTCCTATTGGCATGAACGTTGCTCTTGTCACTCACAGTCGTCTGCCAAGGGCGGCAGTGGAGGGAAAAAAATGATCAAGTCATTCACGGTGGCAGTGCTGTTCGCACTGGCCGCCACGTCAAGTGCGTATTCTCAGGAGACCAGCAAGGTCACCGTCGTCACATCGTTCTCGAAAGACGTTACCGACCCTTTCAAGTCGGCGTTCGAGTCTGCCAACCCCGGTCTCGTCCTCAACATTCAAAACAAGAGCACCAGCTCCAGTGTGAAGTTCCTCGCCGAGACGAGCTCGAACAACCAGGTCGACCTGTTCTGGGCGTCCGCGCCCGACGCATTTGACAACCTCAAGAGCCGCGGCCTGCTGGTAAAACTCCCGTCGTCCGTAACCGGCCTGCCCGACAAAGTCGGTCCCTACAACGTCAATGATCCCGACGGGTTCTATTTTGGCTTTGCCGCCTCGGGCTATGGCATCATGTGGAACGAGCGTTATCTCGATGCCAATGGGCTCTCACGACCAGCCGAATGGGATGACCTCACAAAGGCGGAGTATTACGATCATATCGCGATCGCCGCTCCGTCACGCTCAGGAACTACGCATCTGACGATTGAGACGATCCTTCAGGGCAAAGCTTGGGATAAAGGCTGGGCTACGCTCAAGGCCATAGGCGGCAATCTGCAACAGGTAACAGAGCGTTCGTTCGGCGTGCCGGACGCAGTCAATTCAGGGCAGACCGGGATCGGAATAGTCATCGATTTCTTTGCCTTCTCTGCTCAGGGCAGCGGATTCCCCGTCGGCTTCGCCTATCCTTCGGTAACGACCGTGGTGCCGGCCAATGTCGGTATTGTCACCAACGCGCCAAATCCAAAGGGGGCTGCCAAATTCGTGGACTTCTTATTGTCGGACGAGGGCCAGACGATCCTCCTCGAGCCGTCGATCAGACGTCTTCCAATCAACCCTGCCATCTATGCCAAGGCTCCCAAAGGCTTTCCCAACCCCTTCACCGATGCCCGCTTCCAGTCGATGGTCGCGTTCGACGCGAAAATTTCCAGTGCCCGAAGGGACGTCGTCGACGCACTCTTTGATCAACTGATCTCCTTTCAGCTCGACAATCTCAAGAGCGCAACCGCTGCCATCCATGCCGCAGAAAAGGCGCTTCAGGGCAATGATAACGCCAGCGCAAACGCCAAGGTGGTCGAGGCAAGAGGTCTTGTGGCCACGATGCCGATCACGGTCGAACAGGCTGCAAGTTCAGAGATCAGAGATGCTTTTACCGGCGGCGATCAAAAGACCGCCCGTCAGGCCGAGCTTGAGCAGCAATGGGCAGCTTTTGCTCAAAAAAACTACGCCGCCGCTAAGGTCAGGGCCGAGGAAGCAATAGCACTCTTGAACTAGGGACGATGGAAATACCCCTACGCGTGCCAGCGCACCAACTCATGGTGCCGCCAGTACGCGTAGCCGCGCGATGCGTGGATCGCCTGGCTGATATCCAGCCTATTCCACGCGTTTTCTGCAAAATTCTGGAGCGGACCTATGACCCACATGACCGCCGGGCGGGCGGCAAAGATTCGGCTCTCTGCGGGACAGTTCGTCACGGCTGGCCTGATCGCCACTTTCCTTGGCCTGTTCCTGATAGTGCCGTCGGCAACAGTCATCTACGTCGCCTTCACGGAGAAGGGAACGGGCGCGCTGACGCTGATCAATTTCGTCGACTTTGCCCGCACGGACTTGTTTGTTCGATCGTTCAGGAACTCCGTCTACGTCTCGGTTATGTCAGTCTTATGGGGCACCGTCTTCGCATTGCCGCTGGCGCTGCTGACTACACGATTCGACTTTCGCGGCGCCATTCTCGTGCAGACACTCGGTTTCCTTCCTTTGATAATGCCGCCCTTCGTCGGTGCGGTCGCCATGCAACTGCTGTTCGGCCGCAACGGTACGATTAATCTTCTTCTAAATGACGCGTACGGCTTCAAGGTCCCGTTTATGGACGGTCTTAACGGCGTCATATTCGTGCAATCGCTCCACTACTTTCCTTTCATCCTGATCAATCTCTCAGGAAGCCTCAGGAACATCGATCAGTCGATGGAGGAGGCGGCGCAGAATCTCGGCTCATCAGGCTTCAGGCTGCTGCGCAGGATTGTCCTGCCTTTGGCAATGCCAGGCTATCTCGCCGGGGCATCGCTGGTCTTCGTCAAGGTATTCGATGACCTGGCCACGCCACTGCTCCTTAACGTCAAGGACATGCTGGCGCCGCAGGCCTACCTGCGCGTCACTTCGCTCGGTATATCGGACCCGATGGGCTATGTGATTTCGGTGATCCTAATCGCGGTGTCCATCTTCGCCATGTGGGCCTCGGCGGCAGTGATGCGTGGCAAGGACTATTCCACAGTACAGCGAGGCGGCGGCGGCCTCGCACGCCGCAAGCTGGGGACCGGGGAGAGCATCATCGCCTATGGCGTTGTTTTGCTGATCTTGTTCCTGGTGCTGTCGCCGCATATCGGCCTGTTCCTACTTTCTGTGGCAACGGTGTGGTCGTTCAGTCCTTTGCCGGATGGCTTCACGACAGCTCATTACAGTAGGGTCGTGGTCGAGAGCTCGGTCTACATCAAAAACACACTGATCTATGCATCGCTGGCCGGGCTAATCGACGTCGTCTTGGGTAGCGCGATCGCGTATTTGGTGCTGCGAACGAAGCTCGTCGGGCGGCACTGGCTCGACTGGGCCGCAACCGCAGCACTGGCGGTCCCGGGAGTGGTGCTTGGCATTGGCTATCTGCGCACCTTTTATGGCGTAAGCCTGCCAGACGGAACCCCACTGGCCACGCTCTGGGTGATGGTGGTGCTGGCGCTCGCAATCCGGCGCCTGCCTTACGCACTGCGGGCATGCCATGCAGCGCTCATGCAAATTTCCACCTCACTCGAGGAAGCTGCGGAAAACCTTGGCGCAACAAAGGTGCGGACGGTTCGGCGCATCGTCCTGCCCCTGATGATGGGCGGTCTTGTCGCTGGCTTCGTGACAAGCTTTGCGACTGCTGCTGTCGAGCTATCAGCAACCTTGATGCTGATACAGAGCAACGCGGATGCGCCAATAGCTTACGGTCTATACGTCTTTATGCAGTCGCCCGCAGGCCGCGGCCCCGGCGCGGCACTTGGCATCATCGCCGTCATCATGATCGCGCTTTGTACTTTTGTTTCTCACTACGTTCTCCAACGCTCGCACCGGGTCCGGAACGAAGTACGGGGATCGCAGCATTGAAAGGTTTTCAGCAATGAACAGGATGGTTGTCCAGCCAGGTGAGCGCAGCCTCTCGAAGGATATCCAAATCAAGCAGATCCATCTTTATTATGGTGATTTCCACGCCCTCAAAAACATTAATCTCGACATCCGAGCCGGCGAGTTTTTTGCATTTTTGGGCCCGTCCGGATGTGGAAAGACCACCCTGCTGCGCTTGCTCGCCGGTTTCAATACAGCCCGGGCCGGCAGCGTTCACGTCGATGGCGTGGAAATACTCAGCCTGCCACCGTGGAAGCGAGATATAGGCATGGTTTTCCAATCCTATGCACTTTGGCCGCACCTGACGGTCTGGAAAAATGTGGCGTTCGGCCTTGAGGAACGCCGCTTTCCGGCCGACGAAATCAAGCGGCGCGTAAAATCCTCTCTCGACCTTGTTGGGCTCACGCATCTGGCAGATCGCCGTCCATCACAGCTTTCAGGCGGCCAGCAACAACGCGTAGCCGTAGCGCGCACCATCGCCATCGAGCCCAAGATACTGCTCCTCGATGAGCCACTTTCGAACCTGGACGCCAAAATGCGCGTCCAAGTGCGCAGAGAGTTGCGCGAACTCCAACAGCGGTTGGGTCTCACCACGGTATTCGTCACGCATGACCAGGAGGAGGCAAACACGATTTGTGACCGGATAGCTGTCTTCAAAGAAGGCGAGATCCAGCAAGTGGGTACGCCGATGGAACTCTATGACAATCCACGAAATCTATTCGTTGCGGGCTTTCTCGGAGCGGCAAACATTCTGACTGGGAAGGTCATTCAAAATGGGAGCCAGTACGCTTTTTCCGTGGCGGGTGAGGCGCCTATCGCCATCCCACCCTGGGTCCTGGCACCAGAAGACGCAAAGCTGGTCTTCCGACCGCAAAACGCCTCATTCGGAATATCCGACGCCAGCGATATGGTCTTGCCGGGAACAATCATCCACCGAGAGTTTCTAGGGTCCAGCGTGCGGTATAGCGTTAAGGTCGGTGTCAATGAAGTTCTTGTCGAGATGCCTTTCCGAAATGGCACGATCCTGAAGGAAGTTGGGACAACCACAAAGGTCGCACTTTCAAAGCACGCAATGCTCTGGCTGAGTCAGTGACCGCCTGGCGATGAAAAGTCCGGGGAACCACACTTTCTATTCCGCGGCCATCTCATCTCCCCGGGGGACCTCCGGCGACGCGCACAAAACAGCGCTTCTGTCCGAAAGGAATAACGCAGAGGTGGCTGCAGGGCTTCGAATCCATGCAGGGGTCCAAAACGTTTTTGGCACATCCTCAGGCGCAAAGGGTCCATCAGTAGCAGAAGCAGTTCGCGTCGGCGGGTCCTCGGCACTCGGGGGCGGTGGGCGTCCGCAGCGCGAAGAAGCGGTGCGGCTGCAAGCTTTGGCCGGCCGCGTGGTCAAAGCTGCGTAAGATGGGTTGTCGTACTGGCATTCCCACGACTGAACTTTGTGCTTTTTCTTATCGTGATCCTGAAGCCCTGCTCACCTATGAGCTATTCCAGTCCAGTCCGATATCAAGGATCGGCGCGCTGTGCGTCAGCCAGCCGACAGAAATGAGGTCGACGCCGGTGGCAGCAATGGCGGGTGCCGTCGCCTGTGTCACGCGACCAGAAGCCTCGGTGATCGCGCGGCCGTCTACCATCGACACCGCCTGGGCAAGTTCCTCGACGGACATGTTGTCCAGAAGCACCGCGTCGACACCGGCTGCAAGGGCAATTTCGAGCTGGTTGAGCGTGTCGACCTCAACCTCGATCTTGACCAAGTGGCCGGCGCTGGCATGTGCCCGGTCTATTGCCGTGCGGATGTCGCCGGTGATCGCGATATGATTGTCCTTGATAAGCACGGCGTCGTCGAGACCGAAGCGGTGATTGCAGCCACCGCCGGCGCACACCGCATATTTCTCCAGCGCGCGCAGGCCCGGCGTCGTCTTGCGCGTGCACGCGATCTGCGCCTTGTTGCCGCGCACGGCCTCGACGACTGACGACGTTGCCGTGGCGATGCCGCTCATGTGGCACAGGAAGTTGAGCGCCGTCCGCTCCGCCGTAAGCAGGGTGCGAGCGGAACCGTGTACCGTTGCGATAACCTCTCCGGCGGCAGTGCTGCTGCCGTCCGGGTAAGCCATGTCGACTTCGATCGCCGGGTCGATGAGACGGAAGGCGAGGGCGGCGACATCGAGGCCCGCTATCACGCCAGGCTGTCGAGCCGCGAGTACCATCGTCGCGGTGGCGCCTGCGGGGACGATCGCATTGGTTGTGAGATCGCCGGCTCGTCCGAGATCCTCTAGTAATGCGGCGCGCACGAGCGGCTCGAACATGATCTGCGGTATGACTGCCAAAGCCATGTCAGGCTCTCCTTGCGAGCGGCGCCGCCATATCGGCGAAGCTGGATGTCGTCTTGAAGGCCTCGTCCAGCGTCAGCCGCGACGAGCGGGGCTGCGCGCTGTGCCGAGGGAAATCGGAACGAAAGTGCGCGCCGCGGCTTTCCTCGCGACGAAGGGCTGCGACCGCGATCATCAGCGCGACCATAGCGGGATCGGATCCAAGGTCGCCACCGGCGGCGAGAGGCAGTAAGGTCGCCGCGGCGTTGCGCAGGCTCTCGCCGTCGCGCACGATGCCGAGGGACCGAGAGACGATCGGACGGATTAGCGATGCGTCTGCCCGGGACGGCACGATCGCGGGGAATGGCCGCCATTGTTTGTCCGATGACGAAGCGGCGACGCTCCGGGCCACCCAGGCCGCGCACACCACGGCTTCGATGAGCGAATTGCTGGCGAGTCGGTTGGCGCCGTGCAATCCGGTGCAGGCTATCTCGCCGCATGCCCACAGGCCCGGCACCGAGCTGCGCCCTTCTGCGTCCACGGCCACGCCACCCATGTGATAATGGGCCGCGGGGCGCACCGGGACGGGCTCCACAGCCGGGTCTATTCCCGCCTGGCGACACAGCAAGGCAATCGCCGGAAAACGCTCCGCGAATCTCGGCCCGAGGCTTTGCCGTCCGTCGAGGAACACGCGGCGCCCGGCCTCGAGCTGATGCCACACGCCCCGCGCTACGACGTCGCGCGGCGCGAGCTCGCCGCCCGCTGTGTCGGCGAGGAAGCGCCGGCCATGATCGTCAATGAGAACTGCGCCTTCGCCGCGCACGGCTTCGCTGACCAGCGGCATCGGGCGCTGCGGGCCGTCGAGGGCGGTCGGATGGAACTGCACGAATTCCAGGTCGGCAAGTTGCGCGCCAGCACGTGCTGCAAGCGCCAGCCCTTGTCCAAACGAGCCCATCGGGTTCGTAGTGTCGTGAAACAGACCGCCGATACCTCCGGTGGCGAGCACCACACGGCTGGTAGACAACGCGGCCGTGCCCGCGCTTCCGACCGCAACCACACCAAAGATGGTGCCGTTCTCAACGAGCAGGCGCCGAACTTCCATACCTTCCAGGACGGTGATCGAAGGTGCCCGTCGCACCGCATCTCCCAACGCCCGAACTATCTCGCGGCCGGTCGCGTCGCCGGCAGCGTGGACGATTCGCCGACGCGAATGTGCGGCCTCCAGCCCTAACCGTAGCGTCTCGTCGGGTGCACGGTCGAAGTGCACCCCCAGGCGCTCGAGATTTGCGATCGCTTGGGGGGCAGCTTCGACGACGCGCCTGACAACTGCTTCGTCGCAAAGCCCGTCGCCGGCCGACACCGTATCCACAAAATGCAGGTCGGGGCTGTCGTCGGCGGCCAGGCTGGCTGCAAGGCCGCCCTGGGCCAGCGGGCTCGACGCCTCTTCGCCCAATGGCGCCTTGGAAAGGAGGATGACCGGTTTGGGAACGAGATGAAGCGCTGTCATCAGGCCGGCGATGCCGCCGCCGACGATCACCGGGCGGTCGCGGAGATCGTGGACGTCGGAGCTCATACTGCGAGCATCCGCTCCACTGCCTGTCGAGCTCGGTCCGCAACCTGCGGATTGATGGTCACGAGGTGGCGGTTTTCTTCGAGCGAGGCACGGATGTTGGCGAGTGTGATGCGCTTCATGTGGGGGCACAGGTTGCAGGGGCGGACGAACTCCACCTCGGGATGCTCGACCGCGACATTGTCGCTCATCGAGCACTCGGTCATCAGCACGACGTGCGCCGGCTTATGGCGACCGACATAGTCGGACATCGCCGCTGTCGAGCCGGCGAAATCCGCTTCGGCGATGACATCCGGCGGGCATTCGGGATGAGCGAGCACGGTGATGTCCGGGTGGGTCTCGCGCAGCTCGCGGATGTCGGCGGGCGTGAAGCGCTCATGCACCTCGCAGTGCCCCTTCCAGGCGATGATCTCCACCGAAGTCTGCATGGCGATGTTCTTCGCCAGATATTCGTCTGGCAGCATGATCACCCGTGACGTGCCCAGGGATTCCACCACAGCCAGCGCATTGCCCGACGTACAGCAGATGTCGGACTCGGCCTTCACCGCGGCGGCCGTGTTGACATAGGTGACGATCGGGACGCCCGGATAATGCTGCCGCATCAGACGCACGTCTGCGGCGGTGATGGAGTCGGCCAGCGAACAGCCGGCGCCGAGGTCCGGGATGAGCACCGTCTTATCCGGGTTGAGGAGCTTGGCCGTCTCGGCCATGAAATGCACGCCGGCGAGCACGATGATGTCGGCGTCGACCGTCATTGCTTTGCGCGCGAGCGCCAAGCTGTCGCCGACGATGTCGGCCACACCGTGGAAGATCTCGGGCGTCTGGTAGTTGTGCGCGAGAATGACGGCGTTGCGCTCATGCTTCAGCGCGAGGATGGCGTCGATGTCGTCCGAGAAGGCCAGCCATTCGATCGGCGGGATTACGCGTCGTACACGTTCATAGAGGGACGCGGCAGGCGACGATGAGCCGGGCATCAGCATTCCAATTTATGCTCTTCATGAGTATAATCGGCATATGCTTACCCTGAGCATAATGGTTGTCAAGCCCGCGCCAGCGGCAATTTTGTTCCTGCGGCTGCCCGTTCGTCGAGAACGGCGTGCCGGAAACGGAACAGCTTCGCCGGCCGGCCAACGGTGTCGGCTGTCGTCTCTCCCGTCTCCTCAACCAGCTCCTGCTGCTCAATCAGGCGGCGGAAGTTCTGCTTGTGGACGAGCCTGCCGGCCAGCGCCTCCACCGCGCGCTGCAACTGGAGCAGCGTGAAGACCGGCGGCATCAGTTCGAAAACGACCGGCCTGTATTTGATCTTGGAGCGCAGCCGCGCGATTCCCGTGGCCAGGATGCGGCGATGATCGGCAATCATGGCGCCGCAGGTCGACGCGCCGGACGCGGCGCGTCCACGCGTGGCCTCTTCCACCAGACCGGCCTCATACAGCAGCTCGTAACGCTGCAAGCAGAACTCCTCGTTCCAGGGATGATCGTCAAAGCCGAAGGCGATTGCTGCTCGCCGACGCCTCTCGCGGCGCGCTGCAGCTTCAGGGACGTTCTCCGCCCACGCGACAAGGCGCGGCTGCAGAATATCGGTCGCGATGGACGAGATGCCGGAACGACGGTCTTCCCATGGGAAGAAGTCGTACCAGCTGCGCCATGCCCGTTTGGGCGAGCCTGCAGCATGGTCCATGCGGGTCAAAGCCAGATAGCTGATCGAAATTACCCGCTCCTGGCGTTCATCGCCGATCCGGTCGCGGTCGGCGAATGTGTAGAGCTGCTCGATATAGCCGAGCAGGTGGCCGGTCTGGTGCTCCACCCATGTCCTCAGCCCGAACTGTAAGGAACGGTGACCGAGCTCGAACGGACCTGAGGGCAGGGCATTTGCCTCGCCGATGGTGAGAACGCAGGGCTCCTGGTCGGCCAAGGCCACGACCACCGCAATGAGGTCCACACTCGCTTCGTGGGCCTTGGCCGCCTTGTCTTTCCTTGTCCCTGTCGCCTGGCCCTGCATGTTTCCCAAAAAAGGTTCGGTTCGTGCTTCGCTGGCGCCGGATGGATCGGCGCCGGCTCGAAGGTGGACTGCGCCCGACTGCCCGTCAACGCTGCACCGCGCTGCGACCAGTTTGGCTCTTCGCACCTGCATTAACGCACCTTATCCTTGTGCGGGCCGCGCTGGAGAAGCGGACCGCTTTCATCGTCACACTGTTCATTCACCCGAAGCGGTTCAACAGCGCCACCGACCTCGCGGCCTGTCCGCACGGTGGGCGCCGCTCTGTCCAGCGCTCCGCCGTCGAGCGCAGCCGGGTTCTCAAGATCGACGTGAAGAATGCGGACCCCGCGGAAGCGGTCGGCACAGGGGATGGCGGGCCAGGCATGTCAGCAGTTCAAGATGGCGAGGCGGCATGACCATCACATCAGGTCTTCAGCAACCCAGTCAAATTTCTTCAGGCCGATGCTTGGTGGCTTTCGCTTAAGAAGCCCCTGTTCAGTTGCGGCCGTCTGGAAGGCAGCGATCGCAGCGTGTTGGCTGCAGTGTCCGGCCAGGCACTCCTCAACCATTCGGATTGCTTCAAGTCGGGACGGCTTGCCCATGACTGGCCATGGTTGCTGAAGCGCTGTCTTTGCGTCGGCTATCGACGCGACCACTACCGGTTTGTGATTCAGGTAGATTGTAATCGGAATAAACGCCGTCATTTCTATCGCTCGCCAGGATTGAAGGTGGCTAAACGCGAAGGCACGGCAGTGGTTGCATGAAAGCGCATCATCGTGAATTCAGAGTTCCGCTGCCCGATGCCGTCGAGGCTGAACTGAGCATCTCCAACCGCAAAGTCCGTCTGCCGCGCCTGCTTCGCGACTGTGCGCTGTGGCATAGACTGGCGCCATGGCTAGCGCAGCAGCGCCGGAAAACCGGCTAACCCGGACCTGCAGACTCGACGGATACCGAACGTCCTCGCCCGAGTGACCGCGGCCCTTCCGGCTTCCTTGAGCACAAGCGCGAACCAATTTTCGGGAATATTCCAGCCACCCGAGGCATGAACAACCAGACCGCGCGCGCCCTGCGCTGCGATCTGAGATCACGCCGGCCTTCGCGCTGGTGCACCATTTCACCACTTCGTCCGCGGCGATTTGGTCGGCGTTGACCGGCTTGCGGTGTCGTGATTCATCCACCTTTTGATTCTGGAGGAATGGACGATGATGGGATCGCGGGTGGCGCGCCGGCGCAGTTGTTCTCACGATTTCTGTCTCGACGATAATGTTCCCAATGACCACCTCCTTCGAAGGATCGACCGGTTCTATCGGAGCCTCCAAAGGTCGCCATTCCCGTCCTGCGCACGCAAGTTGCGAGATCACGCAAACCGTTTTTCGCTGGGTTTGGAAGAAGGGATATTCCCGCGAACCAAATGGTCCCCCGTTGCAAAAGCGAGTAAGCGGAGAAAGAAGTATCCGCCTGCGACTGGAAGGTAAGCGGCGAGAGACATGGCGTGCGGTTGGCGTACGGGACGGCCGAGCGCACCAACATCAAGGTTTGGAGAAGGCCAACTGTCGGTCTAGCTTTGCAGACCGGGCCGGATGCAGTTTCATCGAGGATTGCGATGATCGTTCATTTAGTAGACGGCACATACGAACTGTTTCGCCACTTCTATGGCCAACGCCGGTTCAACAACGGCCAAGACAAGCCTTTTGGCGCCGTCGTTGGTGTGCTGAACACAGTGCTGGAGATGATCGAGAATGGCGCCACACACATTGGGGTGGCTACCGATCATGTAATCGAATCGTTCAGAAATCAGCTCTGGCCCGGCTACAAGACCGGGGATGGCATCGAGCCGGCATTGCTCGCCCAGTTCCACCCCCTCGAGGTCGCCCTGGCGGCGATGGGAGTGGCGGTCTGGCCGATGATCGAGCTGGAAGCCGACGACGCGCTGGCATCTGCGGCACACAGCGCGGCTGCCAATGAGGGCGTGCAGAAGGTGTGCATCTGGACGCCGGACAAGGATCTCGCGCAGTGTGTGCGCGGCGACCATGTGGTCCAGGTAGACCGCAGGACCCAGAAAATTCGCGATGCCGCCGGCGTACGCGAGAAGTTCGGAGTTGAGCCGGCCCTGATTCCAGATTTCCTCGCGCTCGTGGGTGATGCCGCCGATGGCTACCCGGGTCTCGAAGGCATCGGCCTGGTCTCGGCCGCCCGGCTGCTTGGCCGCTACGGCCCTCTTGAAAGCTTTCCGCCTGAAGCCCTCGGCAAGCGTAGAGAGCTCGCGCTTTTGTTCAAAAATCTGGCGACGCTGCGCACCGACTTTTCGATAACGTCGAAGAGCTGCGCTGGCACGGCCCGACCAAAGAGTTCGAGACGTGCATGATCCAGCTAAATGACACCCGGCTCCTCGCACGTGCGCTCAAGGCTCGCCGTAACTGAACTTCGGAGGCGAGGTCTGGAAGCGGCCTTTGGAAGGCCCAAGCGCCGATTCCCCAATCGCACACGCTGTGCAGACCACGCGTCGTTATGCGCTCATAAACGGATCCTCGCGATCCAGAATCGGCAACCGGGTTGACCGGCATCCGCGCCGAGCCGCAGACGCAAGCCAATTTTCCGGCTTCCGCGCTCCACGCTGTTTCAAGACGTTCAAATTTGAGCTTCCGCATTCATGCTCTGTCGAGCGTATCTCTTAGAGTCGCTTAAACCTTATGCGCCGTAAGTTTTTGCCGTGCTGAAACGCCGTCAGCGACGATGACGACGAAATAGGAGAACGCAAATGCCTCGCAATCACGTTGAACGACTTGAAGAGTTCAGGGAAATCCTGGTCGCGACTCGACGCGAAGGAGTCCGTAACGTGCACCACACTCGGGATGCTATGCGGGCAAGTGGCTTTCAGATCGGGGACAGCGACGGCTCCAGCTACGGAGCCGAGCTGAAGGTGCTCCAAGAGGAAATCGAAGCAGTCGATCGCGCCATCGAAGATGAGAAGCGGTTGGCCATGGCGCCCGAGAGCGCGGCTCAATCCCGCCGACCGATTAAGCCCAGGATCGTGAAGGGAACATAGAGTCAGGTACGGCCCTTGGCACCCGTCGCAACCAACGGCGCGACTACTCAGATGGAGTCCTATTGGGGCCGATATGAAGTTCACCCAAGTGCCTGAAGGTCGTTAAATCCGGTTTCCGCGGTTCACAGCCAACCCGACTGTTCAACTCGCACTTTTGAGGCCGGCCACGAGGGTGTCGACAAAATCAGCAGGTTCGCTTTCGACATCGATGGGGCCAGTCCGATGAACCGGTCTTCGAGTGAAATGAGACGATGCCATGCACCGCGGAAAACAGCGTGCGCACGAACACCAGGAGGTGCGGCGTGTTAGCGTCGGAAGCAGCATGGCGAGCGGCTCGACCAGATGCTGGATGAGACCGCATGTTCGGCCAGGTGCCATTCGGACACCGGCACGCCCGGCGCTATGTAGTGTTCGAACGCGCATTCCATTCATGCGATTGTCGCGCGCAATGCGCAGATACTCCTTAGCAACCGCCTCCAGCCTTGCCCTCGGCTCGCCGGTCGCCTCTTGCCGCAAGGCCGCTCCGAGCCTGGCGAGCGTTGCCGAATTGACGTGCAGGATGAGCTTGTCCAGGTCGGCGGAGGCGGTCTAGAGCTCGCCCAGCACGCAGCCGGCATCGGCCGTGATGTCACGTGCACGCAAGCCGACGAGACCCGAGCCGGATATGCGGCTGCGCCGCCTTGATCAGCCTGCCCTTCCGATCCTTGCGCCCGGCGTCCCGTTTTGTCGTCATTAAACCTTCGCTAACGAAACCTCCGAACACCGCGGGGCCAGCGCAAGGTGGCCGCGGCAACACCACCCAGCTGTCGTCGCTCAAAGATGCAGAGGAGACGCTTTTGCGCCTGCGCAGTAGGCAAAAGCAGATCGACGTCACCGCCGCCGCTATGGCCGAGATGGAACAAGTCGGGTGACCCCGCCGCTGTTAGCGAACTCGCCGCCGCCGGATGCGGCACGCCGCTGAAGAGCAGTGCCGACGCTGTGCTCGATCCTGGCCAGCAGGATTGGCAAACCAGCCTGATTGTATCCGGCCTGAAACAGCCCGCCACCGACCCAACCTAACCCTGAAACAAAACGATTATACCGATGTCCCCCAACACTATTCCCCAAAGGACTGAAGCCCCTGGAATACATTCACCAAGGCCAGTTCGCCGTTGCCGCCACGATGATGGCTGGCGGCGTCTACTTCATGGAGGCAAGCATCGCTGCCAAGGGGTTTTACGCCATGGCCGCAATCATGCTCGTGCATGCCTCGATCACCATCACCAAGACGCTGCCTGACTCGGAAGAGGCAAGCCGTTGCATCAACCGGCTGGAAGATGCCAAGACCGAAAAGCTGCTGATGGAGGTCAGCCGCAGTAACGAAGTGTAACCGCGTTCCCGCTACAACAAGGCTCAAACCGCAAGACAGGATGCAACGGTCTTGCCCAATGGAAGTCGCCGCTATGGAAATCGCCTCGATCAATCGGAAAAACAGCCATCTGATGAGGTCACGGCGCTTTGCGCCTCTCTTCTGGACGCAGTTCCTGTCCGCCTTCAACGATAATTTCCTTAAGAACACGCTGGTGTTCCTTATTCTATTCACGCTGGCGGCGGACCAGGCGGCGTCACTGGTCACCCTGGCGGGCGCCGTCTTCATGGCCCCCTTCCTGCTTTTGTCGGCGCTTGGCGGCGAGATCGCCGACCGCTTCGACAAGGCTCTCATCGCCCGCCGGCTGAAATTCACCGAGATTGCCGCGGCTGCCGTCGCCGTCGTCGGTATCGCGCTGTCGTCGATCCCGGTACTGATGACGGCGCTACTCATGTTCGGCATCATCTCGGCGCTGTTCGGACCGATCAAATACGGCATCCTGCCGGATCATCTCGAGCGCAAGGAATTGCCGCGCGCCAATGCCTGGATCGAATCGGCAACCTTCGCCGCCATCCTCGGCGGCACCATTGCTGGCGGCGTCGTCTCGGCCGACGGCATAGGCGTCGCGGTGTTCGGGCCGATCATGATGATCCTCGCCATCGCTTGCTGGTTTGTCAGCCGCTACATTCCCCGCACCGGCTCGGCGGCGCCCGACCTTGTCATCGACAGGAACATCTTTCGCTCGACCTGGCGTCAGGTCAACGGATTGCGTGACGACAAGCGGATCTGGCGCGCCGGCCTGATGACGTCGTGGTTCTGGCTGATCGGCGCCATCGTGCTTTCGATCCTGCCAACATTGGTCAAGGATTCGCTGGGCGGCAATGAGATGGCGGTTACCGTCTACCTCGGGGTCTTCGCCGTCTCGATTGCCATCGGTTCGGCAATCGCCGCGTGGATGTCGCAGGGGCGTATCGTGCTCTTGCCGGCACCAGTCGGCACGGCGCTGCTGGCGCTGTTCGGCCTCGACCTGGCCTGGATCATCTGGAGCATGCAGCCTTCGCCGGGCGCCGAAACTCTTGGCCTCTTCTTTGCCGGACAGTACACCTTCCGTGTTGCCATCGACCTCGCCGGCATGGCGATTGCCAGCGCCTTCCTTGTGGTGCCGACCTTTGCCGCTGTGCAGGCCTGGTCGCCTGAAGCACGCCGCGCCCGCATCGTCGCCGCGGTCAGTATCGTCAATGCAGGCTTTATGACGGTGGGCGGACTGCTCGTCGCGGTGATCCAGGCAACCGGCGTCTCCCTTGGCGTTATCCTGTTCGGCCTCGCCGCGGCCAACGCCGTCGCCGCATGGCTGATGCTGAAATTCCTGCCGACCAACGCTTTCCGCGATTTCGTCTCCATCCTGTTCCGCGCCTTCCATCGCCTGGAAGTCGAGGGCATGGACAACCTCAAGAGGGCCGGCGTCGCACCCATCCTGGCGCTCAACCATGTCAGCTTCCTCGACGGCCCGCTGGCCCTGACGCTGACAGATGAGGAGCCCGTCTTTGCGATCGACTACACCATCGCCCAGGCCTGGTGGATGAAGCCGTTCATGAAACTCGCCCGGGCATTGCCTCTCAATCCGGCCAAGCCGATGTCGACCCGCACGCTCATCAAGATCGTGCAGGGCGGCGACCCGCTGGTCATCTTCCCGGAAGGGCGCATCACCGTCACCGGCGGCCTGATGAAGGTCTATGACGGCGCCGCCATGGTGGCCGACAAGACCGGCTCGATGGTCGTGCCGGTGCGCATCGACGGGCTGGAAAAGAGCTACTTTTCGCGGCTGACCTCGCAGCATGTGCGCCGCCGGCTGTTCCCGAAGGTCAAGGTGACCATCCTGGAACCGGTCAAGCTCGAAGTGCCGCAAGAACTGAAGGGCCGCAAGCGCCGCGCCGCGGCGGGCTCCGCCCTCTATCAGGTGATGTCGGATCTCGTCTTCCGCACCCAGGACATCAACAGGACGGTGCTGGAAAAGGTTATCCAGACGGCAAACGAACGCGGCATGAGAGAGCTCGCCGTCGAGGACCCGGTCACCGGCTCGCTGAGCTACGGCAAGCTGTTGACGGCTGCCGCCGTGCTTGGCGAGAAGTTCGAGCACCTCTATGCCGGCCAGCAGACGCTCGGCATCATGCTGCCCAACGCCAACGGCGCCTGCGCCGCTCTCCTCGGCGTCATGTCGGCCGGCAAGGTCCCTGCAATGATGAACTTCACCGCCGGTGCGGCCAACATCCTGTCGGCCTGCAAGGCCGCGGAGGTGCGGACGGTCCTTACGTCTCGCGCGTTTGTCGAACAGGCAAAGCTCGGCCCGGTGGTCGAGGAACTCGGCGGCTCGGTCGAAATCGTCTGGCTCGACGATCTGCGCGCCACCATCGACCTCAAGGACAAACTACTCGGACTGCTGCGCAAGAGCACGCCGCGCGTTGCCCGAAAGCCCGACGATCCGGCGGTGATCCTGTTCACCTCGGGTTCGGAAGGGACGCCCAAGGGCGTCGTGCTGACCCACCGCAACATCCTGGCCAACGCCGCCCAGGCCGCCTCGCGCATCGACTTCCATTCGGGCGACAAGGTGTTCAACGTGCTGCCGATCTTCCACTCGTTCGGCATGACTGCGGGCACCGTGCTGCCGCTGATCTCGGGCGTGCCGGTCTTTTTCTACCCGTCGCCGCTGCACTACCGCATCGTGCCGGAACTGATCTATTCCTCGAACGCGACGATCATCTTCGGCACCGATACCTTCCTCGCCGGCTATGCGCGAACCGCGCATCCCTACGACTTCCGCTCGATACGCTATTGCTTTGCCGGGGCTGAACCGGTGAAGCCGTCGACGCGCATGACCTATATGGAGAAGTTCGGTGTCCGCATCCTCGAGGGCTACGGCGTCACCGAAACAGCACCGGTGATCTCCATCAACACGCCGATGTACAACCGCTCCGGCAGCGTCGGCAAGATCATGCCGGGCATGGAATATCGCCTCGACCCGGTGCCCGGCGTCGACGAAGGCGGACGGCTTTTTGTGCGCGGCCCCAATGTCATGGCGGGCTATCTCAGGGCCGAGAAGCCCGGCGTGCTGGAACCGCTCGAGGACGGCTGGCATGACACCGGCGACGTTGTCGTGATAGATGAGGCCGGCTTCATCACCATTCGCGGCCGCGCCAAGCGCTTCGCCAAGATCGGCGGCGAGATGATCTCGCTGGCGGCAGTCGAGGCGCTGGCAGGCGAATTGTGGAAAGGCTCGCTCTCGGCCGTCGCCACCGTGCCGGATGTCCGCAAGGGCGAAAAGCTGATCCTCATCACCGAGGCCTCCGGCGCCACGCGTGCCGAATTGCTGGCGTTCGCCAAGGCCAGCGGCGCTATGGACCTGATGGTGCCGGCCGAGGTGCGCGTCGTCGCCAAGGTGCCGGTGCTCGGCTCCGGCAAGCTCGACTTCGCCGCTGTGACCAGGATGGTGCGCAGCGAAGAAGAGATGAAGACCAGGGCCGCCTGATCGGAACGCACCTAAACGGGCCGGCCAAGCGCCGGCCTGTTTATACGCTTAGCCTTGAACCGGCAGCCACGCCCGTTTCGGCACTGCCCCGGCAATTCCGGCCCGCAGCACATTGATCAGCCGCCGCTCGGCCGGGATGGCGAAATGCCGGCTGCCAACCTCGGCACTTTGCGAATGATCGGCCACCGCCGCCACCGGCCAGGCTGCAAACCCGGGCCGGCTCAGGTCAAGCCAGAACCGGTAGAAAGCGCGGCTGGAGGCGACAGGCGTCTCCGCTCGCGGACGGTGTAGCACTTTTTTCGCCGGTCAGGGGCTTGCCGAGACCCAGCCCGTCGATCGCGCCTCGAACAGGCCTCTGCCGAGGACAACCTTGGCGCCAAATCCTTCCAGCGCGCTCATACGCAGCGCATCGCGATTGAGACCGTGGGCGTCGTAGCGCGGATGCGAGCGCGTCAGCCGCATCCAGCCGAGCAATTCGGCGCGGAAGGCGCGGTCGCGCAGGAACGGCATGCCGGCATCGTCATGCAGTGCCGCCAGCATGGCGATGTCGTCGGACGCATGCGGAGCGTCACATCCCCCGTGTCCTTCGCCCAGGCCTGCAGGGTCTGACTCGCCTCCACCGCCGACGCTTGAGATGCGAACGCCAGGTGAAGCGGTTTGCGACATGGCCGTTCGACGGCGACGATTGCGCAGCACCGGGCACGATCCGCGGCGCCAGCCGGAAACCCGGAAACGCGACCGTAGCGCGGTGACGTTGGATGCAGTCGACCGCGGCACAGACCTCATGCCACAAGTCGTACGGGCAACTGTGCGAGGGAGCGGATGCCAAGACGCTTGCGCCACTCGATTTTCCGCCCGCTAGTGTCGAGGCGCATGTCTGGAAAGCGCGTGACAAGGCGTTCGAACGCTACTGCGGCTTCCGCCCGAGCGAGTTGGAATCCGAGGCAGAAATGTACGCCTGTGCCGAAGGAGAGGTGCGGATTCGGGTGGCGCGTGATGTCGAAACGGTGGGGATCCTCGAACTTGGCAGGAACCGGTGATACGTAGCGCAGACACTCCCCGACGCAGGTGGGCATCAGGCTTGGTTCGCTCTGCAGCCTGCGGCGTTGATCTTCATGCGATACCAGTGCGAGGAGCCCGCCGGAAATCAGATGAGTTGTGGTTTCCTGCCCAGCGCCGAAGAGCAGGAAAATCATCGAGACAAGTTCGTCCTCGCTGAGCCTCTGCCCGTCGGTCTCGGCATCGCGCAACGCGGCGATCAAACGGTCAGGCAGTGCACTGCCCCCCGATCGCGAGACGCTGCGAAGATAGCGGACAAAGCGGATCACGCCCGGAATGGCGCGGATGATCGCGCCGATATTGGCAGTGTCCTTCAGCCCGCCTAACCAGTTCTTGAACCGATCGTGATCCTGCTCCGGCAGGCCGAGCATCGCGCAAATGACCGAAAGCGGCAGATCGCGACAGAATTCGGCCATGAGATCGACCTCCGGTCTTTCCTCCATCTTGTCGAGAAGCCGATCGGCTATTTGCGTGATCCATCGGCTTCATGGCCTCGATCGTTTGGCGCTGAAACGCCTGGTCAACGAGGCCGCGCAGGCGGCGGTGCTCAGGGTCGTCTGGCCGAGCATATTTCTGCGCCAGAAGGCTGAAGGTCCTCGGCGGGAATCTGAGTATCCGGGCCTGTGTTCTGCTCCCTGCGTTGGCAGGGTCGCGAGCGAAGCTCTCGTGAGGGCGAGTCCGAAGCGAGAAACGCGTCGCTACGGTCCATTGTATTGTTTTTTTGAGCCCGTATCGACTGATAAGGATTGGACTCTTAAGATCGCAGGCTATGGAGATTTTGCGATAGTGTCGGAAATCAGCCGGCGCCCGCAGGCCAAGGCAAGACCGATACCGGCCGATTAAGGCTATGTGCGCGATCACGTCGGCGGCGCCGATCCGCCGGCGGTAGTGTTCTACTATTCCCGTGATCGCCGAGGGGAGCATTCCGCGGCGCATGGACAGCGCACTGCCGTTCTCAAAAACCTGATCGTTATATTCTCGGCCCTCGGGGCACCAGTGCTCAACCCAGCACAGTCGCTGATATTCCCGGTGACCGATCTGTGCCGCAAGCACGGCGTCAGCGAGGCCAGCATCTACAAATGGAAAGCGAAATACGGAGGTGTCGGAGGCGAAGCGGCCGAAGACGCTGGAGGAGGAGAATGCGCGACTGTTACTGGCAAAGCCTGGCACTGGGAAATATGTCAGTTCGACCTTCATCAGATTAGGCTCAAAACCCAACGGAAGATCAGTTGACTTTGGGCCGCAACGGCTCATCCTTGATTTGTTGGCCTACCTTTCCGACCAACTTTTGATAGGGAGGAAGCAATGGAAGCCGTCAATCGTAGATCCACATTTGCACTCGGTCTTACAGTGGCCGCAACGCCACTGATCGCTTGGGCGACCCCAGCCGCCGCACAGACTTACGGCCCCGATGAGGGTAAGGAGGTCGGCCCGGGCGTCAAAGTTGTAGCGCTTGGTGAGCGGGCTTCGGTCATACCAGCTTATAAAACGGTCATGCTACGCGACGTTGTTATCCAACCCGGCGCGAAGACGCCAGACAACATGATGACGAACGACATGCTCTGCCACATGACTGAGGGAGAACTTTCGGTCGTTCACAACAAAGAAACGTTTACAGTCAAGAAGGGTGATGTTTGGGCCTGCGCTAAAGGCGCTACGACAGAAGGCACTCAGAACACGAGCAGTGCGGTCGCGATCATGCGGGTCATCGATTTGATGCCCGCATGAGGTAAGCAACGCGGTGCTCGAAACAGAACCAGCGTGGGGTCTGCCGCGGCTTCGCAATGCCCCACGCCACAATGCTTGCCACAGCCGGGATGCTCGCACCGGCGGTGCTGAATGCCAGGGCGCGTGACTGGCTCCATTGCTCCGGGTAGGCAGATCAGCTCGTCGCTCATCGGAATTCTCACTTCAGATTGTGCAAGGACTCCACAAGCCGTCTTGACGTTCAAGAAGTGTTCCTTATTCGTTCTCATAGGCGCACGATTCGATCGACACGCTGGGGAAGGCAACCCGGCACAACATGCTGGTCAGGGCGAGGGCGGCTATCAGTTGAGGGCGCCGATCGAGCGCGTCTGCTCCCTTCCTGTCTCGACCTCGGTGAACTCCAGGACGATTGCAATCCCCGGTTTCGGCGAAGCGGGCAACGGCAGCGCGTTGCGCCTCGATGCCGAGGCCAGACCGACCCTCCTTTGTGTTGAGACCCGATAGTAGGCGATCGCGCTCGACATGGTTCAAATTCCCAGCGTGTGCAAAATGCAAACCACCATTTGCAGTGTGCTCACAACGGTCAAAAAGCCAAGTCCGCTAAGGAATAAAAAGAGATCAAAGGCATTTCCTCCTAATACGATAGGAGATTGCCATGGGAGACCCGCGCGCCAAAACTGATGCTTCGGCCAATGTCGACAAAGATCCCGATGAATGGGTGAGCGGCGAGGATCCGATGACCCCGTCGCAAGCATCGTACCTAAAACCCTATGTGAGCAGGCGGAGGATGAGGAAAGCTTGAAGAGAACCTCAGCAAGGCAGAGGCTTCCAAGCGCATCGACGCATTAAGGGCAAAGCTGAAGCTCTAGCCCACCGGCATACCCGGTCGACCGCGATCACCAGACAAACGCCCCCGAAAAGGCAGCCCGTTGAAACTACAGTCGGGCTACGCCCTCCCAGCGCTCTAACCCGCCAGCATTCTCATCTTGATTGACGCAACGCTCGCAGCTTCATTGTCGCGCCGCAAAAGCAGGTTGCTCGCTCTCAAGCGCTCAATTGCCGGAAGGCATGGGCGACCGGGAAACCCTCCTCTCCTTATGGGCAAAACGCCACAAAAGCCCGCCGTGCCGTGAGGTGCCAACCGCCGGTTGCTAGACGCCACGCAGGCGGCAACAACTATAATTTTTCACGACCCCGCACCGGCGCCCCCACCCCCGACGCACCCCGCGCTCGGTGACCGCCTGATCGACCCGTCGCTCTCCTGTGCGGCGGGTTTTTTTGTTTCATATGGAGCACTTGGCTGGAGGCACTTCGGTGCCTGCGGCATCTCCGGTGCAGAAATGCTGCAAGCTGGGGAAGGTGGATGAGCATCGTCAAAGGGTCGGTCCAGTGCTAGATCAGGCAATCGCGGCAATCCTTACCCGGGCGGACCGTGGGGACACCGTTTCGACCAAAGCGACGTTTCATATTCGGCACGCCGCGTCTGATCTGTCATTACGACGCGAACAGGTGCGGCCCGATACGCGCACGAACTGTAATATTCAGCGCGCCGATGATGTCACGAGACTGACGGCAAGCTCAACGGCTTCAGCATCGGACAGGCCTTGTCCCTCGGCGAACGACAACCAGGTCGAGAACTCGAGGGTGTGGGCGAGGGTTGCGCTGAAGAATCGGAGCCGGGCTGGACTTACCTTCCAGCCGGCATGCAGTATTTCCGCTGCTCGCTGGAGAAGCGTACGCCTCCGCTCCAGCGCAGCAGCTACCACTGGCATCTCGGCGTCGCGGTAAAGGTTGGCGAGGAGTTGACGCTTGCGGCGGTAGTAACCGTAGAGCTGCTTGAGCGCCGTCCGATGGCGCTCCTGCGGGTTCTCAATGCCGATCCATGTATCTGGCCTCGGCGGGGGATCGAGCTCGAACGAATAGGCGGTGCAGGCGGTGAAGATCGCCTCCTCGTCGGGAAAGTGGCGATACACCGTGAGGCGCTGCACCCCGGCCTTTTCGGCTATCGCGCTGATCGT
Source organism: Mesorhizobium sp. WSM4813 (assembly GCF_055811555.1). Taxonomy (NCBI): domain Bacteria; kingdom Pseudomonadati; phylum Pseudomonadota; class Alphaproteobacteria; order Hyphomicrobiales; family Phyllobacteriaceae; genus Mesorhizobium; species Mesorhizobium sp. WSM4813. Next base: position 90,483 of record NZ_JBVVQU010000006.1, on the reverse strand, counting down.
GGTTCGCGAAGGCCCCACGGTATGGTGCAACTCGGATGCCGCGCGCGTGAGTGCCCGATGCGTTTCAGCCTGTTTGTCGGCCCGGGACTTGAGGGTGTAGCGCCGAGGTGGCACTTTCGGTGAACGCACGTGAATACTCATCTTGACGAGAGCCGAATCCGAGTTTATCGATGAGTGAACATAAACGTTCACCGATCATCAGCCAAGGAGGGAGCCATGGCTGCCCCCATCACTATCCCGCATAGTGCCGGCGACTCTTTCGCAATTGGCGGTTTCGGTATCCACTGGAAAATTGACGGCGCAGCGAGCGACAAGCGCTTCTCAGTGGTTCACCACCCTCTTGCCCCTCATGCGCTGGCGGCGCCGCTTCATCGGCATCATCGGGAAGACGAGTATTCCTATGTTCTCACCGGCCGGCTCGCGGCTTTACTTGGCGATGATGTCGTCACCGCTGAACCAGGTACCTGGGTGTTCAAGCCGCGCAACCAGTGGCACACCTTCTGGAACGCTGGTGACGAGCCGTGCGAGATCATCGAGCTGATCTCTCCTGCGGGATTCGAGAACTACTTCCGAGAGCTCGCGGCGATGTGGCCCGATCAAACCAAGATGCCCGGGCTACTCCGGAAGTACGAGCTCGACATGGATCCCGGAAGTGTGACCGAGCTCTGTGCCCGGTATGGGCTGGTTTCGGCCCGCCGCGAAGCTGCCACCTAAGGCTCCGTCACCGCTATGAGGCGAAAGGCGATGCGGGAGGCATCGTCAATGCAGACGTGGACGAACTCCCAACCTACGCCGCCTTTACGGGAAGTCCGGTCATTGCTTTGGTGCGATCGCCGGTGATGCGATGGCCGATGCGGTCGAAACGGCCAAGCTTCTTGATATCGATGTGGATCATGTCGCCCGACTCGTCACGCTCATATCGACGCACCGGCTCTGCTGGCTCAAGATCCTTCAGCCGCGACAGTTCGGCCCCGCGCCAGCACCCGGCTCACCGTCGCCGGCGAGACGGCGACCACACTTGCAATGTGCTTGCCCGTAAGGCGCTGGCGACGCAACGCAATGACCCGATCGGCCACAGCCGCCTGGGCCGCGACGAGCGGTCGACCATGCCGGCACGGCCTTCGGCCTTGTAGCGCTCGACCCGCCGCTTCACAACCTTGGCCGTCACCGCGAATTTCAACGCTGCTTGGGCTTGGGAGAGGTCGCCTTTCACGACCGCAAGCGCCATCTCCTCTCGACGCAGCGGCGTCAGAAGGGCATTCTTATGAATGTTCATTCGGTCCCCCGAGGAATCTGAAGCGTGGCAACTCCAGTCTCCTCGGTCGCGCCCGAATGGACCACCTTCTGAAAACTCAAATTTAAGGAGCAGACGCTCCCGCCCTGCAACCCATTGCCTGCCTCCCCGGAGACAGCTCAAGCGTCCTCGCTCCGGCTATGGTAGGTGAGAACACGTCACCGCCGCGGCGTCCGATGCTGAGTGCGGTGTTGCGCCCGGGCCCGCTGCAGGCGCCAGTAACGAGGAGGATCTTGGTCCGATAAGGGGTCGTAGAACGAACCCGAAGCGGCATATTCGACCATGTGCGGGGCGCAGTGCTAAAAGATGACGAGCGGGTTTGTGGGCGACCTGTCGTCCGTGTATTCGCCATGCCGCAATTGTAACGAAAAACTCATATGGCTGCTGCTGTCCGCCGGTTTTCTTGATGGGGTAGGAATGCAAAATGAGCGATGTGGATGAACAGCTCGATCTGACGGAGATCAACGCCGTCCGCAGGTTGTTGACGTCAAAGCCACGACCGGTGGGCTGGGACGAACGCCGGGCACGGCTCGATGAGGTTGGTTCGGTGTGGCCGATTGCGGACGACATCCGATGCGAGGATGTGGTTTTCGATGGCCTCGGGGGCGAGTGGTCCCTAGCGCCTGGGAGTGACAGCGATAAGGTTCTGATCTTTTTCCACGGTGGTGGCTACTGCTCCGGCTCTCTCAAAAGTCATCGTCGAATGGTGACCGAGGCAGGTCGAGCAATGGGAATGCGCACCCTCGCGATCGACTATCGACGCGCACCGGAACATCCTTTCCCTGCGCAACATGAAGACGCACTCACCGCGTGGCGCTTTCTGAGCCGGCAAGGGATCGCGCCGGATCGCATCGTGGTTGGCGGAGACAGTGCGGGCGGCAACCTCACCCTGTGCTTGGTCAGTATATTGTGCGCGGCAGGGGAGCGGTTGCCGCGATGTCTTTGGCTGGTTTCCCCCTGGACGGACCTTTCGATGTCCGGCGCGACACTAACAACTAAGGACGCGATCGACCCTATCATCCACCGGGCGTATTTGGAGGAACTGGCGACCGCCTATGCCTCCCATGTCGTTGGCCGGCGCGATCCCCGGATCTCGCCGTTGTTCGCCGATCTGAGCGGATTTCCCCCAATGCTGATACAAGTCGGTTCGGCCGAGACGCTGTTGTCGGACGCAACTCGGCTCGCGGCAGCCGCTGGCGCGGCTGACGTCAATGTACGCCTCGAAATTTGGCCGCATATGATTCATGCCTGGCCGGTTTGGAATGCAGGATTGAGTGCCGGTTGGCGCGCTCTTCACAGCGCGGGCATGTTTGTCCGCGACTATTTATAGCCCTCGGGTGAGGCAACTGCTGGCGAAATGTTCCCGTTCAGCAACCGGAAGCATTGACCAATCTCGGTCGCATAGGGCAGCTTTGCCGTTTCCTGAAAGCTGGCATCGCGGGCGACCGCTTGGTCGAGGTCATGGCGCCCAAAAGCGGACGCTACTGTGGCGCATGAGGCGCGGTAAAACGGCTCCTGTGGACGAAGGCTCCGCAGCGCAAAGTTGCGGCAGTGCGGAGCGTTGCCATGATGAGCTCGGACCAGAAACCAGCGTCGGCGTAGCGAACCGCCTTACCTGCGCAATGTCGGTCTCCTTTACGTTTCGACGGATGCCGTCTACTATTCAGTCGAAGGCAGGGTCTGAGAAATGGACCGCAAGCTTGCTGCCATTCTGGCTGCCGATGTGGTCGGCTATTCCGCTCAAATGGAGCGTAATGAAGCGGGCACTTTTGCGCGGCTGAAGGCCGGTCGCACAGAGCTTTTCGAACCAGAGATTGCGCGGCACCACGGTCGCATTTTCAAGCTCATGGGCGACGGCTTGCTGGCTGAGTTTGCCAGCGTGGTAGATGCCGTGGAATGTGCCGTGTCGTTGCAGCGTGGCCTAGCTGAGCGCAACGCCTCGCTTCCCGAGACCGAGCAGATCTTGGTGAGGATGGGAATAAATCTTGGCGAAGTAATAATTGACGGTAACGACTGCTACGGTGAGGGGGTCAATATTGCCGCCCGCCTCGAACAATTGGCAGAACCCGGTGGTATCTGTGTCTCAGGTAAGGTGGCCAAGGAGGTCGAGAAGAAGCTTGCCTTCGGTTTCGAGCCTCTGGGCGAAAAGAAGGTCAAGAACGTCACCGAACCGGTGCAGGTTTTCCGCATAACACTGGTAAAAAAGGGCATCCGCCGTCGCTCAATACGGTCTCCCCCGCGATGGGTGCTAGTGGGGATGGCGGTGGGCGTGGCCCTTCTGCTTGGCGCCGCAGCGGCCTTGCAATTCTGGCCGGCGGTAACAGAGAGTGCTAGGCCATCGGTGGCTGTGCTGCCATTTGATAATTATGGGGGCGACGAGGCTACTGGAAGGCTGGCCGACGGCCTCACCGAGGACATCATCTCCGACCTCGCGCGCTTCCCGGAATTCGAGGTCGTGGCGCGCAATTCGACGGAAGTGTACAAGGGCAAGCCGGTGGATGCCCGGGAGGTCGCCAAAGCGCTCCATGTCGGCTATGTGCTCGAAGGTTCGATCCAGCGCCAGGGCGGTCGCGTCCGGATCACTGCGCAACTGATCGACGCGCAATCCGGCAATCATCTGTGGTCGGAGCGGTGGGATCGGCCTACCGAGGGTGTGTTCGCCGTCCAGACCGAGATATCCGAACAGGTCACCAACCGGCTCGGCGGCGGCGCGGGGCTGATCCAGGAGGCGGGCCGGGCCGCGGCCAAACGCAAATCGCCCAAAAACCTAAACGCCTACGAGCTATATCTGCTTGGCACCGAGAAGCTTGAGCGGGTCACCAAAGCGGATATCGAGGAGGCCATCACGCTCCTCACCCGCGCCGTCGAACTCGACCCCGGGCTCGCCCGGGCCTGGGTCGAACTTTACCATTCGCACAGCCTGTTGGCGAATTTCGGCGTCAATCCCGAGGCTGGGACAAAGGCGGCTGCCGATGCGGCCGAACGTGCAGTGCGGCTGGATCCGAGTGACGCTGAGGCTCACGCCGCGCTCGGCATGAGCTTGGGCGATCGGGGCGACATCGCGCGCGCCAAGGCCGAGTTGGACACGGCCGTACGCCTTGCCCCCGGTTCGGCAGAAATCTTGACCTTCTATGCCGGCTGGGCGGCAGCTTTCGGCGAACCGGAACGTGGTGCCGAATTGGTCGATCGGGTGATCCGGCTCGACCCGAACTATCCGATGTGGACCTCAGGTCCCTTTTCTTATGCTTACTATATGGTCGGCCGATACGACGATGCTCTGAAGATGACGGAAGGCCTGACACCTGACAACTTTAACAAGTGGCGGTGGATGGTGCGTAGCGGTTCGCTCGCAGGCGCGGGCCGGATCGAAGAGGCGCAAGCCTCGGTCAAGGAGGCGCTCAAGAGCTACCCTGATATGACCGTCGAGGGCATGGTCAACGCACCTGGGATCAGCGCCGCCGAGCGCGAGCGCTACCTGGCGACCTTGCCTCTGGCCGGTTTCCCGCCATGCGCCTCCGACGAGCAATTGACTAAGATGACTGATCCAAAACGTCTTCCCGAGTGTCTCAAGTAGCCTTCAGCGAGCTTTCCTGACGACTGCGGTAGTCCGATCGCAGTGGCGTAAATTCAGATGTATCTGCTCAATCGCTGTTTCCGTATCCGTCAGGTCGGTCCAATGTCCGCTTCCGAACCTCCGAGGCTCGAAGTTGCCCGTCCGCTTTCCGGCCCCGAAACGGTCATTCCGGATGCCAATTTGCGTGAAGAGGTCCGCGTGGTGCAGGGTGGCGCAAGAGGAGGTTCAGTCAAAGAAACCCGCATCGTCTTCCCCGAGGTACCTCCTGGCTGCTTCCGCGTCGATATCGAGGCCCAGCCCCGGCGCTTCCAGCAGGTCCACCATGCTGTCCTTCACGATCTGCGACGGTAGGCCGATCACAAGGTCCTCCCACCAGGGATCGGAGGCGCTCGGGTATTCGAAGGCGATGTAGTTGGCGGGCAAGGTGGCGCAGACATTGATCAACGCGCCGAGACCGAGCAGGCCGTTCGCCGTGCCGTGCGGCGCCATCAGGATCGAGTGCATATGGGCGTGCTCGGCGACCCATTTGAGCTCGGCGATGCCGCCAATATCGGCAGGATCGGGGCCGATGACGCGCACCGCCTGCGTTTCGATCAGCTCCTTGAAATTATGGCGCAGGTAGATCTGCTCGCCGGTATGGATTGGCGTCGAGGTGGAGGTGGTCAGCTCCCGATAGGCCTGCGGATTGACCCACGGCACATAGTCGCCAGTCAGCATGTCCTCGAGCCACATCAAATTGTACTTCTCGACCGCGCGAGCAAACTTGATCGCATCGGGCAGCATCCAGCCGGGGCCGCAGTCGAGCGCCAGGCTGACCTTGTCGCCCAGCACTTCCTTCATCGCGATCACGCAGTCGAGCATGTGATTGAAACCCCGCTCGCTGATCACGCCTTGATCCATGGCACCGTGATAGCCGGCCTTCTTCTGCGTCACGCCGTAATGGAAGCCCTCAATGGTGTCCTTCATGTTGGAGTGGAACGAGATTCCTTGCTTGACCATGAAGAAGTTTTCCGGCCGCTCCCTCATCCATTTGACGTCGGCCGCATAATCGTCGGGCTTGTCGCCGGTTCTCTTCTTGCGAATGGAACCGTTGTAGACCCGCACCTTGTCGCGCACCTTGCCGCCGAGCAGCTTGTAGACCGGAACGCCCGCAGCTTTGCCGGCGATATCCCACAAGGCGTGCTCGATGGCGCTGACGGCGGCGCCATAGGGCTTGAACGAACCCCGCTGCCGGATCTTTATCATCACGCGCTCGACGTTAGTTGGGTCCTCGCCGATCAGCGCCTCGCGAAAATGCAGGACCCAGGGCTTGAGGTAGGGCTTGGTGTACTCGACCTCGCCCAGGCCATAGAGGCCCTCGTCGGTGACGACGCGAACGATGGGATGTTTGCCGATGACGGCGCAGCGGAGATCGGTGATCTTCATCTTCAGTTCTTTTCGCCTCAGCTCCAGGTGCGGTCCCAGGAATACTCGTTGTCCCAGTGATCCGTGGGCTGCCAGATGCCGGTGACACCCGGCTGCAGATGCCGCGAGATCACCTCGTCGACGACGTCGTCGATCCCCAGGCCTGGCTTATCTGAAACAGTGATAAAGCCATCCTTCACAAGCGGCTTGGGAACGCCGGTGACGATATCGTCCCACCAGTCGACATCGGCAGAGTGGTATTCGAGCGCCATGAAGTCTTCGGTCGCGGTCGCGACATGTGCCGCGGCCATTGCGGCGATTGGACTTTCTGCCATATGGATGGCCATAGCGACGCCGTGGTCCTGCGCCATGTCGCCGATCTTCTTGGTCTCGAGAATGCCCCCGCTGGTGAGCAGGTCTGGGTGGATAACGGAAAGGCCGCCACTCTTGAGCAGAGGCTCGAAGCCCTCCTTGAGGTAGATGTCCTCGCCGGTGCAGATCGGCACCGTGGTGGCGCCTTGCAGTTGTCGGTACTGGTCGGTGTACTGCCATGGGATCACATCCTCGAGCCAGGCTGGCACGTATTTTTCAATTCGCCTGGCCAGGCGAATACCGTTCTGCAGCGAGATGTGGCCGACGTGGTCGATGGCGAGCGGAACATCCATGCCGATTACGGCGCGAACTTCGGCAATGTACTGTTCAAGCAGATCGAGGCCCTTGTCGGAAAAGTGGAGGCCGGTAAATGGGTGGGCGACGTTGTGCAAATCGTACGCGGCGTTGCGGGCGCGCCGCTCTTCAAGGCTCTTGACCGGGCCGCGGCCGGGATGAACGCGGTACCCTTCGAGTGAGCCGGCAGGGGAGACGACCGCACCGGGGACATCGGCGATCTGCATCAGCCCCAGATCCATCTTGAGGAACGTGAAGCCGAGCGCCATGCGCTGCTTGAGGCGCTTGCCGGTCTCGGTGCCGCTCGGCACGGTAGCGTCGGTATCGCAATAGAGGCGCACCTTCTCCCGAAACCGGCCGCCGAGCATCTGGTAGACGGGCACGCCATAGGCCTTGCCGGCGAGATCCCACAACGCGATTTCGATCGCCGAGACGCCGCCGCCTTGCCGGCCGTGTCCGCCGAACTGTTTGATCCGGCGAAACAGGCGGTCGATGTTGCAGGGGTTCTCGCCAAGCAGCCGGCTCTTCAGCATCAGCGCGTAGGTGGCGCTGGCGCCGTCGCGCACCTCGCCAAGCCCGACGATGCCCTGGTTGGTGTAAATCTTGATGAGCGTTGAGGTGAACGGCGCGCCGACGATTTCGGCTACCCGCATGTCGGTGATGCGAAGGTCGGACGGCTTGGAGTTGGTGTTTACCCGATTAAGCGCCTCGTCGGCCCCCCGCGTTTTTGGCATGGCTTATCCTCGTTGTGGTCGGCAGGGTTTGTCGCCAGCATGCTTGGCCGGCATAGAGGTTGCTAGCCTAGCTCAATCTCATGGGCCTGCAGGTAATCGCGGTTCATCTCAATACCGAGACCAGGCCTCGACGTTAGCTTGAGGCTGCCGTTCGAGACGTCGAGTGGTCTGTCGATGAGGTGATCGTATTTGCCCAGGTTCCACTCCGACGTTTCGAGCTTGTAGAAGTTAGGAACGGTCATCATCACCTGCGCTCCCGCAACCACGTTGATCGGTCCCGCGGCGTCATGTGGCGAGACCGGGACGTAGTAGGCCTCGCATAGGGCAGAAATCTTCTTGAGTTCGGTAATGCCGCCGGTCCAGGTGACATCCGGCATGATGTAGTCAGCGAGCCTGTTCTCGAGTACCGGCACGAAATCCCATTTCGTGTGGCCGCGCTCGCCCCACGAGATGGCGGCACTGACCTTTTCACGCACCTGCTTGAGGGCGTTGAGGCTCTCGGGCGGGCAGGGCTCCTCAAACCAGTCGATCTGGCCGGCTTCCTCGAGGCTCCGACAGAGGCGAATGGCGGTGGGAACGTCGAAGCGGCCATGCGCATCGATGAGAATGTCGACATCAGGCCCCGCCGTTTCGCGGATCAGAGCCGTGAGTTCGGCGGCTTCGCGCTCGTCCTTGCGGGTCATGCTGCCATCGAGGTAGCCGTCTCGCTGTTCGCGGGGCAGGCCATCGGCGCTGCGGCCCTGGTGGGGGTAAGGATCGAACTTGAGCGCAGTGTGTCCGGACTCGACGATGTCTAGAATTTCGCGGACCACAGCCTCCTTGCTGGTAAATTTGGCCTGGTTGGGATGGGTGTAGAGTGCGATTTCATCGCGTACTGGTCCGCCCAGCAACTCGTAAATCGGCTTACCGAGGACTTTGCCCCGGATGTCCCAGAGGGCTATATCGATGGCGCTCACGCATTCGACGGCGGCGCCGCGGCTGCCCATATAGGTGAAGCTGCGAAAAATCTTGTGCCAGAGATGCTCGATGCGCGCCGGATCCTCGCCTGTCACGGCGACACCGATCTGCCGCAGGATCGTGCAGAGCGCGCGGTTGGCGAGCCTTGTAGTGGTGGTGATCTCTCCCCAGCCACTCACCCCCTCGTTGGTCGTCACTTCGACGAACAGGAACTCTCCCCAATAAGAAGCATCGGACTTGATCAGCCACGGCCGAATGCTCGTGATTTTCATCTCAATTCCTTTATCTGAAATGGTCAGGCTAACGATGCTCGAGACTGGACCTTCGTACCTATCCGGCCCGAGCGGCGTTGCGCGCACGCATCTGTTCGAGAATATGTCGGCCGGAACCCTCGACATGGCGGGAAACGAGTTGGGCCGCCTTGTCGGCTTCTCCCGCTTTTACGTGCGCGATGAGTTCGCGGTGCTCGCGAATGATCGCGGCACGCCGCGCGAGCGTGAAATTGAAACGCCGGCTGACGGCTCGCAACACTTCGCGATGCTTCCACCAAAGTTCGGCGGCATGGCGGTTATAGTGCCGCTGGTACATCACGGTGTGGAAAGCGGTATCAAGTTCACTGTGCCTGAAGGTGTCGGCAAAGTTGTTCTCTTCAATCAGGCCTTGGAGACGTTCGAGTTCGGCCATGTCCTCGCCGGTGGCCATATTCACAAACCATCGCGTCAGGGCCGGCTCGATCAGAACACCGATTTCATAGATATCCCGGACAAAATCCTGATCTATGGGTCGGACGCGCGCCCCGCGGTTGGGGAGAAAGGTGACAAAACCCTCCCCGCGCAAAAGCTGCAGGGCCTCGCGCACGGGGTTGGTCGAGGTGCCGTGACGCCGGGCGAGATCGGTGACCACAAGCCGTTCGTTGGCGGCGAGCCGTCCCTCAATGATGTCTTCCCTGATCAGTTCATAAAGCGAGGCGCCCTCGCTGGAGGCCATGGGGTCAGTCTCCACCGGTGGCATGGCTTTAAAATCATCTATTTCGGCCAAGGCCGGCTCCCCTGATCAATGCATACCCCTGCCCGATATCACACACGGTTTTCACAAACAATGTACGATCCAGCGCGTTGACAGGCAATCCACGATCTGAAAACGTACAAAATGATCGAAGGGATACATAGAACAGAAAGGCGTCCCGCGGTCGAACGAGCTAGACCGCTTTGCCTCGGCGCAGGGCGGCATGGAGAACCAGGGAGGATATCTATGACGAGGATTACGCTCGGCAGTGCGGTCCTGCGCGGCACTGTCGCCACTGCTTTGATGGCATCGCTGATGTCCACATCGGCGCTGGGAGCGCCGCCCGTCGACCTCAGCAAGTGGTCGCCGGAATATGTGCGCTCCATTGCGGGCACACAGGATTTCGACACGGCGGCCGATTGCGCCAAGGTCACCCCGCTCGACTACAAGGGGCGACTGACCTTCTGGTATCAGGGCGTGTTCGAGGGCGACCCCGACCTTTTGCGCCAGTACTACAAGGATTTCTTCGAGACCTTCCGCAAGACCTATCCGAACATCCAGCTCGAGGAACAAGCCCTCACCTATAACGACCTTCTTGACAAGTTCCGCACGGCGCTCCTGGGCAATGCCGCGCCGATGGCGGTCCGCCTGCAAATCCTGGGTGGTACCGAGTTCGCCTCAAAAGGCTACCTGGAGCCGCTCAAACCCGAGGATGTCGGGTATTCCACCGAGGACTTCTGGCCCGGCGCCATGAAGGCCGTGACCTGGGAGGGGGTGACCTACGGCATTCCAACCAACAACGAGACGATGGCGTTCATCTGGAACGCCGACATCTTCAAGCGTGCGGGCCTCGATCCGGACAAGGCTCCGGCAACCTGGGACGACGTCGTCAAGTATTCCAAGCAGATCCACGACAAGCTCGGCATTGCCGGTTACGGCCTCGTGGCTCGCAAGAATGCCGGCAATACGCCGTACCGCTTCATGCCGCAGCTGTGGGCCTATGGCGGCGGCGTCTTCGACGAAGCCACCGCGAACCCGACCTATGAACAGGTCAATCTCGATAGCCCGCAGAGCAAGACAGCGCTGCAAGCCTCGTACGACATGTATGTTCGTGACAAGTCGGTTCCGGTTTCGGCACTCACCAACCAGCAGGCCGATAACCAGCCCCTGTTCCTCGCCGGCCAGCTCGGCATGATGATCTCGCATCCGTCCGACTACGATGTCATGCTCGACCTGCAGAAGAAGGCAACGGGCGCCGACAAGGATAAGGCGCAGACCGTCATCGACAACATGCGCTACGGCCTGATTCCCACTGGCCCCGACGGCAAGCGCGCAGTCGTGTTCGGCGGCTCGAACATTCACATCCTGAAGCCTGAATATGTCGAGGGCGGCAAGGTCGACGAGCCGGCTGCAAAGGCTATCATCTGCATGTGGACGAGCCCTGAATGGTCGCTGAAGATGGCCTACGCAGGCTCGAACCCGGGCAACCTTAACGGCTTCAAGACCAAATGGATGAAGGAACGTCTAGACAACATCAAGTTCCTCGATGTGACGACCTCGATGCTACCATATGGCATCCCGTTCCCAGCGCTGCCGCAGGCCCCCGAGATCATGAACATCATCGTCCCGGACATGCTGCAGAATGCCCTGACCGGAGCGATGACCGTCGACCAGGCAGCGGACGACGCGGCCAAGAAGGTAAGAGACCTGATGGGCGGACTCTAGTCCAAGCCTGACCGGCTGCACCGATAGTGCAGCCGGTTCGTCCAGAAAAAAATAAGGGCGCGCCACAGTGACGATCGTGACCGGCAAGGCCGAGGCTCGCCGAAGATTGCAATCCGGCAGGTCCGGCGTGCTACGCCAGATATGGGAGCGTCGCGCCGACTACGCGTACGTGCTTCCCGCGATCGCCGTGATGCTCGTCGTCATCGCCTATCCGATCTACTACACGATCGAGCTGTCGTTCTTTAAGACGCCGCCTGGCCTGCAACTTCGCGACAAGACCTTCATCGGCTTCGACAATTACGCGACCATCCTCACCAGCGAGGTGTTCTGGAGAGTCACCTGGAACACTCTGATCTGGACGCTGGGCTCCACTTTGATTGCCTTTGTCCTGGGGTTTGCCACCGCGCTGGCGCTCCACCGCGAGTTTGTTGGCCGCGGTGTGCTGCGCGCAATCCTGATCATTCCCTGGGTCATCAGCGCGGTCGCCGCCTCCTATATCTGGAAGTGGATCTATCATTCGGACTTCGGGATCATCGGTGCGGTACTGGTCGGCCTCGGATTGGCCGACCGGCCGCCGAATTTCATCGACAGCGTCAACACGGTGCTGCCTTCCCTGATCGTCGTCAATATCTGGCGCGAGTTTCCGTTTGCCATGATCATGATGATGGCCGGCCTGCAGACCGTGCCCGAGCAGTTGCTGCGCGCCGCGCAGGTCGACGGCGCCAGCGCTTGGCAGCGCTTCTGGCACGTCACCTTTCCGCACTTGCGCAACGTCTCGACGGTGACGATCCTGCTGCTCGCGGTGGCCAACTTCAATTCCTTCATCATCCCCTGGATCATGACCGGCGGCGGGCCCTCCAACGCATCGCATATCTGGATCACCCACATTTATGAGCTCGCCTTCGGCCGGCAGCGCTGGGGCGTGGCATCTGCCTATTCGGTGCTCCTGTTCCTCACCCTGATGACGCTCGGCTACTTCTACGTCCGTGCGCTAAGCGGTAACGAGCGGCAAGAGGGGAGCGCATGAGCACGACTGCCGACACAACCCCGCGAGCCTTGAGCCGTCGCCGGATGCGCGTCGACGGATGGCGGTGGACCGGGCGCATCTTCCTCGCGTTCATGCTGCTTTACACCGCGGTGCCGATGATCTGGATGCTGATCACCTCGATCAAGTCCGGGTTCGCGGCGTTGCAATTCCCGCCGCAATGGTGGCCGGACGAACCTACCCTCGCCAGCTACGAGAAGCTGCTCGATCCCCAGAACAGCGTCGGCCAGGACTTCCTCCGCTTCTTCTGGAACAGCCTTTTCGTGTCGACCGTCACGACAATCCTCTCGGTGATCGTCGCCGTCCCTGCCGCCTACGCGTTTTCGCGCTTCAGTTTCCCCGGCCGGAACTTCCTGTTCTTTGCCGTGCTGCTGCGCAACATGTTCCCGGCGGTGATCTTTCTCGTGCCGCTGTTCATCCTGATGCGCCTGCTCGGGTTGATGAACACGCATGGCTCGCTGATTCTCACCTATCTCACCTTCGGCCTCCCGCTGGCGATCTGGTTGCTCAAGGGCTTTTACGACAACATTCCGGTGCAGCTCGAGCAGGCCGCGCGCATCGATGGGGCGACGCGGTTCCAGGCCTTCATCTTGATTGTGATGCCGCTCTCGGCGCCGGGGATCATCGCCACCGCGATCTATTCGTTCATCGGCGCGTGGAACGAGTACATCTACGCCTACACCTTCCTCACCAAGAACGACCAGTTGACACTCCCGGTCGGCATCCAGCGCTTCTTCTCGGAAAACACGACGGACTTTCCGGGCCTGATGGCGGCCAGCTTCATGATGAGCGTGCCCGTCGTGGTGCTGTTCCTCGTCCTGCAACGATACTTCGTACGCGCCCTTACAGAAGGCGCGGTCAAGCACTAGGGAGTTGCCGATGGCCCACGTGGTCCTCAAAGATCTCGTCAAGTCCTATGGCGGCTTCAAAGCCGTCAACGACGTGTCGCTGACGGTCAATGACGGCGAGTTCGTTGCGCTCGTCGGCCCTTCAGGCTGCGGCAAGACAACCACGCTCAATCTCGTCGCGGGGCTGATCCCGATCACATCGGGCGACATCGTCATCGGCGACCGGGTGGTCAACGACCTCGACCCCAAGGACCGCGACATCGCCATGGTGTTCCAGAACTACGCGCTCTATCCGCAGAAATCGGTCTACAAGAACCTGGCGTTCCCGCTGCAGATGCGCAAACTGCCCAGCGACGAGATCGACAAGAAGGTCAAGGAAGCGGCGCGCGTGCTCGACATGACGCACCTGCTCGAGCGCAAGCCGCGCGAACTTTCGGGCGGGCAGCAGCAGCGGGTGGCGCTGGGCCGTGCACTTGTCCGCGACCCCGCCGTGTTCCTCATGGACGAGCCGCTCTCCAACCTCGACGCCAAACTGCGCGTGCAGATGCGATCTGAGATCAAGCGCTTCCACCAGGACCTCAAGGCGACGATCATCTATGTGACGCACGACCAGCTCGAAGCCGTGACCATGGCCGACAGGATGGCGGTGATGAACGGCGGCTACCTGCAGCAATACGATTCACCGGCGCAGGTCTTTGCCCATCCCGTGAACATGTTCGTCGCCAGCTTCATAGGCAGCCCGGCGATGAGCCTTATTCCGCTGCAGGCATCGACGGCAAACGGCAACGCTGTGTTGACCAGCGCGGAGGGCTGGAGCTTTGAGCTCTCGCCGCGCAACGCCCGGAAGATCGCAAGCGCAACGACCAGGAAAGTCGTGCTCGGCGCACGTCACTCGACGATCAAGCTGCGCAACAGCGCGGTCCCCGGCGCCATTCCGGCCAAGGCCTACACGGTGGAGCCGACTGGAGACGTCACCTTCGTGCAGGCGTTCCTGTCCGGCGCCATCGTCAACGTCAGCGTGCCTCCGAACATTGCCGTGGCGCCCGATGAACAGATCTGGCTCGAGTTCGACCAGGAGCGGATGCATCTGTTCGACGGCGAAACCGAAATGGCCCTCAACGCGAACTGAGAGAGGGCGGATGCGTGGGCGCGGATGACTGAGAAGCTTAAGATCACCGCGATCAAGCCCTACCCGGTGTGGGTAGGAACGCGCAACCAGATGCTCGTCAAGGTCGAGACCGACCAGGGCATCTTCGGCTGGGGCGAGAGCGGCTTGAGTGGTCGCGAGAAAGCGGTGGCCGGCGCGGTCGAGCACTATCGCGAGTTTCTCATCGGCCGCGATCCGATGCAGATTGGCCGGATCTGGCAGGAGCTTTATCGCAGCCAGTACTTCGAAGGCGGACGTGTTCTGCAGGCGGCGATTTCCGCCATCGATATCGCCCTTCACGACATCAAGGGCAAGGCGCTGGGAGTGCCGGTCTACGAGCTGCTAGGCGGCAAGCAGCGCTACCGCATCCCCACCTTCGCCTCGACCGGAGACGAGGCCGAAGGTGATGCTGCCATCGAACGAGCCCGCGAGCTATGCGCACAGGGGTGGCAGGCGATCCGCTTCTTCCCCGCCGGGCAAAACAGCAGCGACATCTTCGAGCCGCGCCAGTCGATCGGCGCTACCGCGAGTATGCTTAACAAGGCGCGCGAGGCGCTGGGTGACGACGTCGTCCTCGGCATCGACTATCATCATCGGCTGTCGGTGGCCGAGGCGGCGAGCTTCTGCAACAAGCTCGGCCGCGGCGTGCTTGATTTCCTCGAGGAGCCGATCCGGGACGAGACACCGGCGGCCTACGAATCCCTGCGTACGATGACCGACATCCCCTTTGCCATCGGCGAGGAATTTGCCAGCAAGTGGCAGTTCCTGCCCTACATCGAGCGTGGCATCCACCAGTTCAACCGGCTCGATGTTTGCAATGTCGGCGGGCTTACCGAGGCGATGAAAGTCGCTGGCTGGAGCGAGGCGCACTATGTGGATCTGATGCCGCACAATCCCCTTGGCCCGGTGTGCACGGCCGCGACGGTGCATCTCGCCGCTGCGGTACCCAACTTCGCCTGGCTGGAGACCAGGGAGCCCGAAACAAAGCTGGGCTTCGACAATTCCGACTTCTTCCCCGTGCAAACACGGCTCGACGGGACCAATTATCCGGTCGGCGATCTGCCGGGGCTCGGCGTCGAGGTCAACGAGGAGGCGATCCAGGCGGCGAGCTTTCGTTTTTGGGAAGCGCCTCACCTTAAGCGCCGCGACGGTTCTGTTACCAACTGGTAGTTCCCTTTCAACCGGAGTCCACCATGACACATGCTCCCGACATCACGCGGCCGCCAAAAGACCTGATCGACGCGCTAAGGGAGATCGGCGCCGCGACGGTTGCCGGCACGCTCGGCCACATGGGCTTCCGCAATCCTCACATGGTCGGTCCGGTGGCGCAGAACCACGGCAAGTCGATCGTCGGGCCGGCGCTGACGCTGCAGTTCATGCCACAGCGGCCGGACCTCTTCACCGAGGGAGAATATGCCGATCCGGAGACGCAGCTGCATCGGCATGTGCTTTATCACACGCAGGAGGGCGACGTCGTCGTGGTCGACGCGCGCGGCGATATGAGCTCGGGCGTCTTCGGCGATATGATGTCGACGTATTTCAAGGGCAGAGGCGGCGCGGGCATCGTCATCGATGGATGCATGCGCGACCGGCCCAATGTTGAAAAGCTCGATCTGCCTCTATGGCTGCGCGGCTGGACGCCAAATTATCATGTGCAGACCAGCATCTATCCCAATGCCGTCAACGTTCCGATTGCCTGCGGCGGTGTCACGGTGATCCCCGGCGACATCATCGTCGCCGACGACGATGGGGTGGTGGTGCTTCCCGTCGCAATGGCCGCAAAGGTGATCGAAGAATCACAGAAGCATCACGATTGGGAGGAGTTCTCACGAGTGAAGCTCATGGAGGGCGCGCCGTTGCAACGCTACTATCCGCTGCATGACGACGCCCGCGGGGAGTACGAGGAGTGGCGCAAAACAAACCGCTTGGAGAGCCCAAGTTAGCGCATGGATTACCCTGCGGCGGGCGGCAGACCTTCTGGCGGTATCGCCGGGTCGACGCAAAAAGTGGAGGAGTCGAATTTCGCCGCGGGCGTTCGCTTTCGATCTTGCAGCCGGGACGGCTCTTGGCCGACTGTGTTGATCCGTTCGCGTTGATTGATTGGCGGTGTCGTGATTCCATCCACCTGTTGATTCCAGAGGGAATGGGACGATGAAGTGATCGCAGGTGGCACCGGCGCAGTTGGGGGATCATCCTGTCCCCGCAGACCCCCTCGGGCAATCCCATTGCGCCGGTTTTTGGGCTTCCGTTGCAATTGGGGCGCGCTCTGATCGACCTACACCTCTGACCGCTGCTTGAGGGCGGAGCGTGCTTCAGCTCAGGGCGTGGCCGGCCAATCCATAGACCCGAGGCTCGTTGCTTTCCCGGTTCAGGAAGCTGCGGCCTTTGGACATTGTCGTCACGGTCTCGTCGATCCCGAGGCCGCTGTGCTGCAGAAACTCTGCATATAAGCCATCCCTCTCGCGCGAATCGACGCGCGCGAATCGACCCGCCAACTTCTTCAGATGGACGGCTGTGAGATGGACCGCGTCCTGGTCGCTCCGAGCCACAATGGGGCCAATCACATGGCCGCGCCCGAACTCGCGACACATGGAATAGCCAACGACCTCGCCGCCACGACTCAAAGTGGCGACTGAAGCATCCTCCGAAAGCAACGTAAGCAGCCTTGCACGGTTTGTCCCAAATGCGCGCGCGTCCAGCGCGGTGATGTCACCGAGCCTGTCGCTGGGCAGGTCACTTAGTTCACCATCGAGAACTGGCATCGGCGGGAGTGTTTGGGGGACCTGTCCCTGGCGCATGTAGACGATCGCCTCGCTCGTGAAGCCGAGTGAAACATACAGGGGATAGGCGGCATGGGTTGCGTTCAGGGCGAGATTTCGATCTCCGCATCGCTCAAGGACCTGGTCCATGAGCCATCGGCCACCTCCCTGGGCCTGGGTGCGGGGCGTCGTGATCACCAAGCCAATAGTGGCAAAATCGTCCCCGTGGGGAAACCACATCGCGCTTCCGAAAACGCGTCCAATACCATCAACAGTAACGATACCGTGGCCAGCGCGCCGCAGTAGATCCCAGTCCTTGGGCCGATGCGGCCAGCGGACAGAAATCGATAGTGCGTGCAGCAACTCGACGTCGACATCATTGATGTCGCGCGCGAACAGTTCGAAGGATTTCAGGCGCACTGATCTTTGCATGTCGGTTGATCCGCTCCTTCAACCAATGCCCAGCGTCGCGAGCATGTGGTGTTTGATCCCGTCGTCGACGCCATGTCGCGACATGCCTCTTTTGCCGCAGCATTACACGGGAAAGCCAGCAGGTTTCGCTGGTTCGAGGCGCTTTTTCGCAATCTTCAGCCAAAGCACGACGCGATTCGGCAGGGAACACTGCTGCCTACGGATAGGCTGGTTCGCACCCGATGATAGTATGCAAGCAGAGCGGACCGCCATGAACGTGGAACAAATCCTCGCTACCCTGATTGCATTTCCCTCTGTTGTGGGCACGCCAAACGGCGCGATCGTCGATTGGATCCGCGACTACTGTCGGGGAGCGGGAGCCCAGGTGACGGTTCTCCCTGGTCCCGAGGGCGACCGGTCCAACCTCTTCGTCACGATCGGCCCACGCGAGGGTCGGGGCTACATCATCTCCGGACATGTGGATGTCGTGCCGGCCGGCGAGCCCGAATGGAGCTCGGATCCGTTTGTCCTGCGTCGCGAGGGCGGCAGGCTTTACGGCCGCGGCGCCACCGACATGAAGGGCTTTCTCGCCTGCGCATTGGCCGCGCTCCCAGGACTTGCGGCGATGAACCTGCGGCAACCAATTCATCTCGCATTCTCCTACGACGAAGAGGCGGGGTGCCGTGGCGTGCCGCATCTGTTAGCTGCGTTGCCAAGCCTATGCGAGAGGCCGCTTGGCGCGATTGTCGGCGAGCCGAGCGGGATGCAGCCGGTGCGCGCGCACAAGGGGAAGGCCGCCGCGCGCCTCGAAGTGATCGGGCGATCCGGCCATTCGTCACGCCCCGACCTCGGACTCAATGCCGTGCATGCCATGGCCGGAGTCATCACGCACGCCGTGGCCTACAGCCAATCCCTCGCCGACGGGCCGCTCGATCAAGATTTCGAGCCCCCATATTCTTCGTTGCAGGTGGGCGTCATCGCCGGTGGACAGGCGGTCAACATCATCGCTGGCCACTGCACCGCCGATATCGAGGTTCGTGCCGTGCCGGGCGTTTCTCCATCCTCCCTGCTTGAGCCGGTCAAGGCCGGGCTTTTTGCCCTGCGCGACAGCGGCTTCGAGGTAATCTGGCACGAGTTGAGTTCCTATCCCGCCCTTGCACCCGCGAAGGGGAGTGAGCTAGCGGCGGTTCTGACCGAGCTGACGGGGCAGGAGCCGCTCACAGCGGTCAGTTACGGCACAGAGGCCGGGCTTTATCAGCAGGCCGGTATCGATGCGATCATTTGCGGCCCCGGCGACATCGGCCGTGCTCACCGTGCCGACGAGTATATCGAGACCGGTGAACTCGCCGCTTGCCGGAAGATGATCCACGGGCTCGGCGCGCGTCTCGCGGCCTGAAGGAAGAGGCGGGTTCCATGGCATTTCTTTTCAATTCCGATGCGGCACGTGCTGCGGTGTTCCGCGAGATCTTCGCGCGCGAACTCCCGGATCTGGAATTCTTCCATTCCGGCGAGGAGATGGAGCCGGAGAAGGTGCGCTATCTCATCACCTGGACGGTGCCGGACGAGATCTCGCGCTACCGTAATCTGGAAGTGCTGTTTTCCATCGGCGCGGGCGTCGACCAGTTCAAGCAGGACGTCGTGCCAAGCCATGTGAAGCTGGTGCGCATGGTCGAGGATGGCATCATACGCATGATGCAGGAATACGTCGCGCTCGGCGTGTTGGCGCTCCACCGGGAGATACCCACCTATCTCGAGCAGCAGAAAAGGTGCCTCTGGCAGCCGATTGCCGCTCGACAGGCGGCCGAACGCCGGGTTGGCTTTCTCGGCCTTGGCATGCTGGCTCAGGCGGCTATCGAGCGCTTGAAGCCGTTCCAGTTTCCGCTGGCCGGGTGGAGCCGCAGCGAAAAGCGGCTAGAGGGCGTCGCCTGTTTTCATGGCGCGGGCCAACTCGCCGGCTTTCTGAAGCAAACGGATATTCTTGTCTGCCTGCTGCCGCTGACGGAACAAACGCGCGGCATGCTCGATGCAAAGCTCTTCGACCTACTGCCCTCAGGGGCGCGGCTGCTGCATCTCGGCAGGGGTCCGCAACTCGACCAGGCCGCGCTGATCGACGCGCTCGACACCGGTCACGTATCTGCGGCGATGCTTGATGTAACTGATCCAGAACCGCTCCCGCAAGACCATCCGCTGTGGTCGCATCCGAAGGTGATGATAACGCCGCACATTGCCTCGGTGACGCAACCGCATACGGCGGCGCAATCCGCCGTGGACAACATCCGGCGCCACCGCGCCGGGAAAGATCTGATCGGCCTCGTCGATCGGACGCTCGGCTACTAACCAGGAAACCTCACATGTCACTGCTGATCACGATCGACACAAATCCTGCCTTCACGCCGAAGGAGGCATTGCCGCTGCCGGAGCGGCTCATTTCCGGCACTCCATCCTTCAAGACCTGGGCGCAGGATGCCTCGAAAGGTGAGAAGGTTCTGACCGGCGTCTGGGAGGCGACGCCCGGTGAGACGCATTCGATCAAGGGCACTACCTACGAGTTCTGCCATATCATTTCGGGTCTCGTCGAAATCGAGGAGAAGGGCGGTGAGACCAAGACTTACCGCGCCGGCGACAGTTTCGCGATGAAGCCCGGCTTTGTCGGCGTCTGGCGTACGATCGAGACCGTGCGCAAGATCTACGTCTGCGTTTATGACTGAGTTCAATGCTCAAGGTCCGGCCGAATAGCGCGCGCGGCGGTTCCAGAACAATCGACTTTCCAAGTCCCACCTGACGCGATTCGACGCCGTCGGGCCGCTCATCCTCGACGAAAAATGCGGCGCGCGGTCCACTATTGTTTCGCTAGTGCGAATGAGGACCTCCATCAAATGAAGACCTACAAGATAGCGCTCATCCCCGGCGACGGCATCGGCAAGGACGTGACTGGGGCCGCATGGCAGGTGCTGCAGGCGGCGGCAAAACGGGGCGGTTTCGCCCTTGATGGCACAAGCTTCCCATGGTCGTGCGCCTATTACCTGGAAACCGGCGCAATGATGCCGCCAGACGGCATCGAGACACTTCGAAAATTCGATGCGATCTATCTCGGCGCCGTGGGGTGGTCCGCCGAAGTGCCCGACTCAGTGTCGCTTCACGGACTGCTCCTGCCGATCCGGAAAGGGTTCACGCAGTACGCCAACATACGACCGCACAGGCTGTTGCCGGGCGTTCAGGGGCCCCTCCGCTCCGATGGATTCGACATCCTGTGCATCCGCGAGAATACGGAAGGCGAATATTCCGGCGCCGGCGGGCGCGTCCATTCCGGCACGGCCAATGAGGTCGCGATTGAGACAGCAATCTTCACGCGTGCGGGTGTCGAACGGATTATGCGTTTCGGTTTCGAACAGGCGCGGGCGCGCCGCAAGAAGCTCGCATCTGTGACCAAATCCAACGCGCAGAAACATTCCATGGTTTTCTGGGATGAGGTGACGTGCGAGATAGCGAAAGACTATTCCGATGTAGAGGTCTCGCACTACCACATCGACGCCATGGCTGCCCGCATGGTGCTGGCGCCTGACAGCCTCGACGTAATCGTCGCCTCGAACCTGTTTGGCGACATTCTCACCGATATTGGAGCGGCCATTCAGGGCGGGCTGGGTTATGCCGCCTCTGCCAATATCAACCCCGATCGCAGCGCACCTTCCATGTTCGAGCCGGTCCATGGTTCGGCGCCCGATATCGCGCATCTCGGCGTCGCCAATCCGATCGCCGCGATCTGGTCCGGTGCGATGATGCTGGAGCATCTGGGCGAGCGGCATGCTGCGGCCGAAGTGATGTCGGCAATCGAGTCCGTAACCGCGCAGGGCATAGGCACGATCGCAGGCAAGGACCGGACTGAAACAATCACGCGAGCCGTGCTTGCGGCATTGAGCTGAAAGGGCAGAGGAAAAAGACCATGAATGCGATCACGAAGATTGGCACCTTTAACGATGCGGACCTGTTCCGCCAGCAGGCGTTGATTGGCGGTGTGTGGCGGGAAGCCGACACAAAGGCCGTCGCCGAGGTTACCAACCCTGCCAGCCTGAATGTTCTCGGCACCGTTCCCGACATGGGGGGCGACGAGACCAGGGCCGCGATCGGCGCTGCGGCCGAAGCGTTCAGGAGTTGGAAGAAGAAGACTCATGCCGAGCGCGGGGGACTGCTGGAACGCTGGCACGACCTCATTCGCCGGCATGAACAGGATTTGGCGCTTCTGCTGACGCTGGAACAGGGTAAGCCGCTTGCCGAGGCGCTCGCGGAGATCCGCTACGGGGCGTCGTTCGTGAAATGGTTCGCGGAGGAGGCGCGCCGGATCGGTGGCTCAACCATTCCGTCACCCACTGCCGATCGCCGCATTCTGGTTCTCAAGGAAGCAGTCGGCGTCTGCGCCGTCATCACCCCGTGGAATTTCCCCAACGCGATGATCACGCGCAAAGTCGCCCCCGCACTGGCTGCCGGCTGCACGGTGGTGATCAAGCCGTCCGAGTTCACACCATTTTCGGCGCTCGCGCTCGGCGTCCTGGCGGAGCGAGCGGGTATCCCGGCAGGCGTCATCAACATCGTAACCGGCATGCCGGCGCAGATCGGCAAAGAGCTGATGGCCAACGAAACGGTGCGCAAGATCTCGTTCACAGGTTCAACCCGCGTCGGCGCGCTTTTGATGAAGGGCGCCGCCGACGGTATCAAAAGGCTCAGCCTCGAGCTTGGCGGGAACGCGCCTTTCATCGTCTTCGATGACGCAGATCTCGATCTCGCCGTCGAAGGGGCGGTAAACTCCAAATTTCGCAATGGCGGCCAGACTTGCGTCTGTGCCAACCGCATTCTCGTGCAGGCCGGCATCTATGAGGCGTTTGCTGCCAAGCTCGCCAGCCGAGTTGCACAGATGAAGGTTGGCGCCGGTACAGAGGAGGGCGTCGTCATCGGGCCGATGATCAATGGTGCCGCCATCGAGAAGATCGAGCGGCATGTCGCCGATGCTTTGGAGAAAGGCGCCCGGATAATTGCCCGGAGCGAAGCAGTGCCGGAAGGTAAGCAATACGCCCGGCCTATTCTGCTCGGCAACGCCACGACCGAAATGCTGCTGGCGTCGGAAGAGACATTCGGGCCCGTTGCGCCGTTGTTCCGATTTGAAACCGAGGAGGAGGCCATCGCGATCGCCAATGGAACACCCTTCGGCCTTGCCGCATATTTCTACACGGAAAACCTCAAACGATCGTGGCGTGTCGCCGAGGCGCTGGAGTTCGGCATGGTCGGACTCAACACCGGTCTGATCTCGACAGAGGTCGCGCCGTTCGGCGGTGTAAAGCAGTCGGGGCTGGGGCGCGAAGGATCGCAGCTGGGGATTGAGGAATATCTGGAGGTCAAGACGCTTCACGTCGGCGGCTTGAATTAGAGGCTTTTCCGGAATCTCAAGAGCGAGACCAGCAATGAGAAAGGGGCGGTCTAACCGCCCCTTTCTCATTCGATACTTCGGATGCCGCGAGGCCGGAGGCCCCGCCAGCCTCAAGCAACTTCCCGAACGGGCTCCAGTCCGACGGCGGCGGCCAGCCCGCCAATGTCCTTTACCTCGGTGTATTCGTAGAAGGGGTTCGCGGGCTCGTGGCCGCGATTCACCCAGACCTTGCTCTTGATACCGAGATCATAGGCGGTCATGAGATCGTAGCGGAATGAGGACGACACATGAGTGATGTCCTCCGGGCCGCAGCCGAGCTTGTCGAGCATGTATTCAAAGCCCTTCATCAGCGGCTTATAGGCGCCAACCTCTTCGGCGGTGATGACGGTGTGAAAAGGCGCGCCGAGCTTTTCCACATTCGACATGATCAGGCTGTTCATGGAGTTGGACAGGATCACCAGTGGGATTTCCTTGGCCACTCTCGACAGGCCAGCCGGGACGTCGGGGTGCGGACCCCAGGTCGGCACTTCGTCATAGATGCGTTGGGCATCTTCGGGTTTGAACTGGATACCGATGCGCTTGCAGCTGCGTTCGATGGAATTCTGCACCACCTCGAGGAAGGGTTTCCATGGCCCCAGCACCTCGTCAAGGCGGTAGCCTCTAAAAGCCTCCACGAAGCTGGCCATTGCCTCTGGGGAGAGGCGCTCGCCGTAGACGCGCCGCGCCGCGCCGGCCATATCGAAATTGGTGAGCGTGCCGTAGCAGTCGAAGGTGATGTATTTCGGTCTGAACGTCGACATGGCGACCATCCTCCTAGTTTCTCGGCACAGCGAGCCTGTACCACAATCACCATAGTCGGAGATCTGGAAGACTAACGGCCGCATTCGCCGCGACCTGAAGCAGATCGTTTCGTATTGCATCGCCGGTTTGGCAGAGAGTTGCGCCAGGTGTCTTTCGAGCTTGGGAGCAGCGCGGCCTGTCGGCCATGCTTCGGCAGAAGATGCGGCGCGAGCGGCGAAGGATAGTGAAAACGCGTGGCGCGTGGCTGCCGGTCGGGAGGAACTGCTGTCTTTGGTGATCTACCTTTAGCACCTGAAGACGGAAGGCCGGAAATTCATCATGACCACACAACAGATCATCCTTGAAGAGATGACACCGGGGCACCTGAAAGGTGCTGTCGAGTTGTCTCGCCAAGTTAAATGGCCGCATCGCCGCGAGGATTGGGAGCTGGTCCAGTCGGTCAGCCGGGGGATCGTCGCTCTGGAAGAAGAACGCGTGGTGGCGACCATCATGATGACCCCCTACGGCAACGATGCCGCCGCCATCAACATGGTGATCGTCGATGCGGCCATGCGCGGCCGCGGGCTCGGCCGCAAGATGATGGAAGAGGCGCTTGCCAAGGCGGGTGAGCGCACCTGTCGCCTGACGGCGACACTGAAAGGCCTGCCGCTCTATGAGAAGCTGGGCTTCGTCACGACTGGCGAGATCGTACAGCATCAGGGCGAGGCATTGTCTGTTCCCGCGCCGGCCCGTGTATCCTGGGCCGAGAGCGGCGATCTTGCCCGCCTCGGGGTGCTGGATCGCGAAGCATTTGGCCATGACCGTTCGGCGCTGATGAAGCTGCTTCGCGAGCGCGCGAAATTCGCTGTCATTCGCGATGAAGGCGATACCCAGGCCTTTTCCGCCATCCGGCCATTCGGCCGGGGGCTGGTCATCGGGCCGGTGGTGGCGAGAAACGGTACCGAGGCCAAAGCCCTGATCGACTTTTTGCTCGCCCATCATCAGGGCAAGTTCGTCCGCGTCGACACCGACGTTTCGACGGATCTTGCTGAATGGCTCACCGGGCGCGGGCTCGCGCACGTCGGCGGCGGGATCACGATGCGACGCTCCATAGCCACGCACAAAGAAAGCAAGCCCGCGCATCACCGCACATATGCGTTGGTCAGTCAGGCACTCGGTTGAATCGGAGGAAGAAATGCTGGCAAACTCACTGATCGAACTCGATCGCGCGCATCTGGTTCACCCGTTTTCATGCTATCGGGGCCACGAGGAGATGGGCGTTCGGGTGCTCAAATCCGCCAAGGGTGCAACGGTGACCGATGCAAGCGGGAAAACCCTGCTGGATGGATTCGCCGGTCTATGGTGTGTGAACGTCGGATACGGCCAGGAAAGTGTCGTTGAAGCAGCCGCAAAGCAGCTAAGAGAGCTTCCCTATGCGACGGGATATTTCGGGCTGGGATCCGAGCCCGCCATTCGCCTTGCTGCCAGGCTTGCCGAACTGGCGCCCGGCGATTTGAACCATGTCTATTTCACGCTTGGCGGCTCCGACGCAATCGACAGCACGATCCGGTTCATTCGCTATTACTACCATGCCAAGGGCACGCCGCAGAAGGACCAGTTCATCTCGGTCGAGCATGGCTACCATGGATCCTCGACGGCAGGGTCAGGTCTGACCGCGATCCCGGCCTTCCATGCGGGTTTCGGTGTCCCATACGACTGGCAGCATAAAATCCCATCGCACTACGCCTATCGCAATCCGGTCGGGTCCGATCCGCAGACGATTATCGACGCATCGGTCGCGGCCCTGCGCGCCAAGATCGCGGAACTCGGCGCGGACCGCGTTGCGGCCTTCTACGCCGAACCCATTCAGGGTTCGGGCGGTGTCCTCGTTCCACCGACAGGCTGGCTGAAGGCCCTGCACGCCGTGTGCAAGGAACACGACATTCTGTTCGTTGCCGACGAAGTCATCACTGCCTTTGGCCGCACCGGTCCGCTCTTCGCCTGCGAAGAGGACGATGTAGTGCCGGATTTCATAACCACGGCGAAGGGACTGACCTCGGGCTACGTGCCTATGGGCGCAGTCTTCATGTCAGACCATGTCTACAATACGATCGCGGACGGAGCCGGCAAAGCGCCTGTCGGCCATGGCTACACCTATTCAGCCCATCCCGTGAGCGCGGCGGTGGGGCTGGAATGCCTGCGTCTCTACGAAGAGGGCTTGCTCGAGAACGGGCGGAAGGCCGGGAAGCGTTTGATGGAAGGCCTTCGCTCGCTCGCAGACCACCCCCTGGTTGGCGATATTCGCGGTCGCGGCATGCTGGCCGCGGTCGAGTTGGTCACTGACAAGGAGCGCAAGACGCCCCTGCCGGCGGCAGCCGATCCGGGTCGCCGTATTTTCGAGCGCGCATGGGCGAACGGCCTCGTCATCCGCGCCTTCAACAGCGGCATCCTGGGCTATGCGCCGCCGCTCTGCTGCACGGACGACGATATCGATGGAATCCTCGAACGCACGCGGATGACGCTGGATCAAACCCTCGAAGACAAGGACGTGCGGGCGGCGATGAACAGATGATCGTCCAGATTGCCGCCGCATGCGCGCGGCAGCCCCTTTCTCATCCGTCGAATATGGCGTCGAGCGGCAGGTGAGATTTCACGATAGGGGATTTCAGCACGACGAAGCTGAAATATTTGTCGATGCCGATGTCCATTTCGACGAGGCGCTCCATGACCGTCTGGTATTCGGTGATTCCCGCTGTGACAAACTTCACCAGGTAGTCGTAGCCACCTGAAACAAGATGGCATTCGATGACGGAATCGATCTTCTCGACGGTGGCAAGAAACCGCGCGAAGTCGTTCTGCCGATGGTTCCTGAGCGTGATCTCGGTGAACACCGTCAACGTCTGCCCGAGCTTGGAGACGTCGATCTGGGCGGAATAACCGGTGATGAAGCCTTCCGCCTGAAGCTTCTTGACCCGCATCAGGCAGGGGCTCGGCGACAGATACACCAGCTCGGCAAGCTCGACGTTGGATATCCGCCCGTTCTTTTGCAACTCGGACAGAATTTTGATGTCGATCTTGTCGAGCTTCATCAGAAACCTGTCACACGTTCGAACCGCGGATCGTCCGGCAAACGGCGTCCGTTACTTCCTGCGTGGTCGCGGTGCCACCAACGTCCGGCGTCAGCACGCCTTCGCTCGTCACCGATTCCACTGCGCGCATCAGCCGGGCAGCCGCGTCGTTCTCGCCCAGATGGTCGAGCATCTGGGCGGCGGTCCAGAAGGTGGCGACAGGGTTGGCGATCCCTTTGCCGGCAATGTCGAATGCCGAGCCGTGGATAGGCTCGAACATCGAGGGATAGCGCCGCTCGGGATCAATATTGGCGGTCGGTGCTACGCCGAGACTGCCCGCAAGCGCGCCTGCAAGGTCCGACAATATGTCGGCGTGAAGGTTGGTGGCGACGATCGTATCGAGGCTCCGTGGTTTCAGCGTCATACGCGCTGTCATAGCATCAACCAGCATCTTGTCCCACGTGACGTCAGGAAATTCCCGTGCCACCTCGGCGGCGATTTCGTCCCACATTACCATGCCGTGACGCTGCGCGTTGGATTTCGTGACGACTGTCAGGAGCTTTCGCGGCCGTGAGTGCGCCAGCCGGAATGCATAGCGCATGATGCGGGTGACGCCGACGCGCGTGAAGATCGCGACCTCGGTTCCGACTTCCTCGGGAAGGCCGCGATGGGCGCGGCCGCCGTGGCCCGAATACTCGCCCTCGGAATTCTCCCGCACGATCACCCAATCCAGATCGCCAGGGCCAACGCCCGCCAGCGGCGAAGCAATACCCGGCAATATCCTGGTCGGCCGCACGTTCGCGTACTGATCAAAGCCTTGGCAAATCGGCAGCCGGAGGCCCCACAGAGTGATGTCGTCAGGCAGATCGGGAGCACCGACCGCGCCAAAGAAGATAGCGTCGAAACGCTTCAGCTGCGTCACACCGTCCTCGGGCATCATCCGACCATGGGCCTTGTAGTAGTCTGAGCCCCAGTCGAAGTGCTGGACGCGCAGCTTGAAGTCGCCGCAGCGCTCTTCAAGCGTCTCAAGCGCCTGGAGACCGGCGGCAATGACCTCTGGGCCGATCCCGTCGGCCGGAATGGCGGCAATCTCATATACGCGCATCGTCACTTTCCCTGTTTGCGAGCTGGCCGCCTCGCGGCCTCGATCTCGTGTGCGACCGGTTGGACGGTGGCAAATCGGTCTTCTTAGAATTCAGCGACCTTGCCCCACGCAGCGGTCTTCAGACGCTCCGGCCTATAGGGACGCGGATCGACGATCGGCTCGCTGCCGGTGATGATGTCGGCGATCATATGCCCGGCGCCGGGGCCGATCCCGAAGCCGTGGCCGCTAAATCCCGCCGCCAGGATGAAGCCCGGAATCCCCTCGATTTCACCGACTGCCGGGATGCCATCGGGCGTGCTGTCGACATAGCCCGCCCAAGCATGAGAAATCGCGGTGCGCTGGAGTTCGGGCAGCAATTCGCAGGCTCGTTGATATATCAGGCGAATCTGCCTCACGTCAGGTTTGGGGTCGAGAATCCGATTCCGTTCCATTGGTGTCACGTGGTCAAGTACCCATTTCCTCAGGCTTTCATGACCTTGACGCCAGCCCTCGAACGCTCCCGGGGCCAGACTGCGCCAGCGGCGGGCGAACATGGGCACGAACTCGCGGCTGAACCTGAGCTGCTGCGCCGTTGGATCGACTCGTGCCCGCCCGCTGATCGCCAGCGTGAATCCACCGTTGCCGCGCCGCGTCAGCGAGACGTGCGCGGTATGCAGGGCATCCGGCAGGCCATTTGCGCCCGGCGCTACGGCTAGAATGGACTGACGCACGGCAGCTTGCGGGAAACGAATACCAAGCTGGTTGCAGAAGGAAGAAGCCCACGCGCCTCCGGCCATGACCACGGTCGTTGTCCGAATGGTTCCCGCTTCTGTAACGACGCCGCTGACCCGGCCGGCGCTCAACTCTATGCCGCGAGCCGCGCAATATTGATGTACCGTGCCGCCGGCCGCCATGATGCCGCGCGCGGCAACGGGCACCGCCTTTGAAGGATCCGCCGTTCCGTCAGTTGGCGAGAACACGCCGCCCTTCCATTTGCGGCCGGTCGCCTTGCCCCGTTGGGTGGCTTCCTCCGCGCTCAACACATACGTCGTGACGCCGACCGTCCTTGCAAAATCGCGCCACTTTGCCCAGCCTGCCAACTCGTTTTCGTCCTGCGAGAGATATAGCAGCCCACAACGGCGGAAGCCGGTGTCCTCGCCCGTCTCCTGCGCCACTTTTTCCCAGAGATCGAGGCTCTTGGTTGCCATCGGCAACTCGCGCGCGTCCCGGTTCTGCTGGCGGCACCAGCCCCAGTTGCGGCTGGACTGTTCGGCGGCAACGCGCCCCTTCTCCAGCAGGGCAACGCTGACGCCGCGGCGTGCGAGATAATATGCTGTGAATACGCCTACCACGCCGCCGCCGATGACGACGACGTCCGCCTCGCGAGGCAGGGATGGGCTGGAATCGATGTGAATGAGCGGCGCGGGCATGGATGGAACTCCGGTAATTGGAAGCATCCTAACCTGCCGCCGGCAGAGGCAGGCTACGGAGTTCATGCCTGGACGGAATTTCCTGCGGTTAGCGGCCTCTAGGACGGCCAATTGTTGCGCGAAAAGCTCGCTGTCACCGGGGCAAGCAGGAGTACACTTCATGCAGTCGCGTCATCCACGGCATGGCTATTCAGGGCGCGGCGCACAGGCGCCGACCCTGATCGGCAGTGCCTTGGCCGACATTGCTATTGGCCGCACGCCGATCCGCTCGACCGCATCCTGGCACACGGTGCGATGCACACCGGAAGGCCCTGGTTCCTGCCCGTCGTGGGGGCGTATTGCCGCATGAAGGATATGGTTGCCTGATCATGTCGCGGGCGCCGAACAGCTGCAGACTGAAATGCCGAACTGGATGTTCTTTTCAGAAGTTCCTGCCGCCCGAGGGCCAAATTTCGACGACTATGCGGAAACAAAACAGTCAAACTGGCTGAAAGAACGGAGCAACCCTTCCTTATGGCAGGCAAGCTCCAGAGGACTTCCGATAGGCTGGCTTACGCCTTCGGAGATTTCTCCAAGAAAAGGGAACAGTGTCCGGTACACGGACCGGATTTCATCAAGGGAGCCGCCAGGATGAGCAGAATCCGTTTCTCGCAGCCTCAGGGCGCGAAGCGCCGAGATGGCCAGACGACGAGGCGCTTCTGCTCAAAGGGCGATGATGCGGTCCGCAACAGCGTGGACCCGCTCGGTTGAAAGGGGAGGTGATCTCGATGATCGCAAGCATTCAGGCCGTAGCCCCCCATGATGTGGCGCTTTCGATACGCGACCTCACGGTGAATTTGCCGCAAGGCATGGAACGGACCCATGCCGTCGAGAACATCTCCTTTGACCTGAAGCGCGGACAGATCCTGTGCATCATCGGCGAATCCGGCTCGGGAAAGTCTGTCACAGCCAATGCGATCATGGGGCTTCTGCCCAAGGTGATCCGCGTCTCCTCGGGCGCCATCCAGCTGGATGGGATGAACATCATAGGCCTGTCGCCCGACAAGCTGCGCAGCCTACGCGGCCGGGTTGTCTCGATGATTTTCCAGGACCCGCTCTCGGCACTCAACCCGCTGATGACGGTGGGCGCGCAGATCGACGAAGTCATGGCGGCGCATGGCGTCGGCACCCCGAAATCCCGTCGCGGCCGCGCTGTCGAGTTGCTGACCGAGGTGGGGCTGCCCGACCCCGAACTCATGTATCATCAGTATCCGTTCCGGCTTTCTGGCGGGCAGCGGCAGCGGGTGATGATCGCCATGGCGCTGGCACTCGAGCCCACGATCCTGATCGCGGATGAACCGACGACCGCGCTCGACGTGACCACCCAGGCACAGATTCTGGACCTGATCCGCGACATTCAGCGCCGCAAGGGAATGAGCGTCATGTTCATCACCCACGACTTCGGGGTGGTGGCCGAGATCGCAGACAGTGTCGTCGTGATGGAGAAGGGCCACATCGTCGAACAGGGTAGCGCCCAACAGGTCCTGAAGTCGCCTAGCCATCCCTACACTCGGCGCCTAATCGCAGCCGTCCCGCGCCTGACCGGCGAGGACCGCGTTCCTCTGGAGACGGCCGACAAAGCGCCGATCCTGAAGGTCGAAGGCCTGGTGAAGACCTACCGCAGCGGCAGTTCCCTGTTCAGCTCGCAGCGCGTCGTGCCTGCGGTCAACGAAGTCTCGTTCGATCTGGCGCCCGGGCGCACGCTGGGCGTTGTGGGCGAAAGCGGTTCCGGCAAATCGTCGCTTGGCCGGCTCCTGATCAAGCTGCTGGACAGCGACGGCGGCGGGATTCTGTTCGAGGGCCGCGACATCGCCAAGCTTTCCGAAGCCGAGTTCCGCCCTCTGCGGCCGCGGGTCCAGATGATCTTCCAGGATCCGTTCGCCTCGCTCAATCCGCGCTCGACGATCGGCCACATCCTGACCGTTGGCCCGGTCGCGCACGGGACGCCCTATGCCCAGGCGCGTGAAGAGGCGAAGGCGCTCCTGGCCCATGTCGGACTCGATGCCGGCGCCTTTGGCCGCTTTCCGCATGAATTTTCCGGTGGGCAGCGTCAGCGCATCGGCATCGCTCGGGCACTGATGTTCAAGCCGAAGCTGCTGATCGCCGATGAGGCGGTGTCGGCGCTCGATGTGTCGATCCAGGCGCAGATCCTGCAGCTTCTCGACCAGATCCAGCGGGAGACCGGCGTATCGATGATCTTCATCACCCACGATCTTCGCGTCGCCAGCCAGATCTGCGACGAAATCGCGGTGATGCAGAAAGGGCGGATCGTGGAACGCGGTCCCCCCTCGCAAATCTTCCTCGACCCGCAATCAGCCTACACACGAGAGCTGGTGGCGGCGATTCCTGGAGAGCAGCCGGGACCTAAACGCCCGGTTGCAGCAAATGGGTAAGAGCCACGGCGGATACCGCCAGAACAAGGGGAATTCCAATGACTGAACGCTCAAACACCAAATCAAACTACTCGCGGCGCGACGCACTGCGATTGATGGCGATAGGCGGGGCTGCAGGCCTCATTGCGCCCAATCTGTTGGGCAAGCCCGCCTTCGCCCAGAACCCTCCAGCGAGCCCAACCGGCCGCGTCGTCGTCGGATTTTCGCAGGAACCCACCGTCTTCAATCCACTGATGCCGCATACCGAGTGCGACGACGCTGTGCATTTCTCAGTGTTTGATGCACTTGTTCGAATGGACTCTAAGGGCGTTCTCCAGCCCAATCTTGTGGTCGAAGTGCCAAGCCAAGAAAACGGCGGCATCTCGGAGGATGGTCTTAAGTGGCGCCTCCGCCTGCGCGATGACGTCCGCTGGCACGACGGCGAACCCTTCACGGCCGAGGACGTGAAGTTCACTCTTGAGCTCATCACCAATCCGAAATTCCGCGCGTGGCGCACGGCGGGCCATTCGCTGGTGCGCGACATCAAGGTGGTCTCGCCGACCGAGCTCACCTGGCGGATGGAGGAGGCTTTCGCCCCCTACCTGTCGTTTCTCGCCGAAACCTTCATGGTGCCCAAGCACATACTGGAGAAAGAGGCCGACGCCAACGCCGCCGCCTTCAATCAGGCGCCTGTCGGCACTGGCGCATTCAAGTGGGCGCAGCGCATCGCCGGCGATCACATCGAACTCGTCGCGAACACGGACTATGCAGGGGAGGGTCCCTATTTGGAGCGGCTCGTCTTCAAATACATCCCCGACATGACAGTGCTCTACACCCAGTTCAAGAGCGGCGACATTGATCTTGTCGACCAGGCATTCATAACCGCCGACCACTACGCGGAAGCCAACACACTGTCGGAGCGCGTGGTCATGTTGGAGCGCGGCGCATCGGTCGAGTCGATCTATCTCAATCTTGAGAAGCCTCAATTCAAGGATCCGGCGGTCCGCCAGGCGCTCTACGCCGCAATCGACAGGAAAGCGATTCTCGAAGCACTTTATTATGGGGTCCACAAACCGACCGAGACGTTCATGCCGCAGAATTCCTACTACTACAATCCGAACCTGCCGGCACAGGAGTTCAACCTCGAGCGCGCGGCCCAGATCCTCGATGAGGCCGGCTGGGTACCCGGAGCCGACGGAATACGGGCAAAGGACGGGGTGCGTCTGTCGTTCGCCAACTCCACCACCTCCGGCAACCACCTGCGCGAGCAGACGCAGCAGTTCCTGCAGCAGACATTCGCCGAGATCGGGGTGGAGATGACCATTTCGAACCTGCCGGCCGCCGTCATGTGGGGGGATTTCTGGCTCAAATCGCAGTTCGAGTCAGCCATCTCCGGTGTAACCAATGTCATCGCGGGCGACCCCGACGTTTCCAACCGCCTGCACACCAAGGCGATCGTCGCGAAGGGCGGAAAGGGCTCGAACACAGGCCAATACTCCAACCCGGAGGTCGATGCGCTGCTCGATAAGGGCACCCGCACCTTCGACCGGGAAGAGCGGCGCGCCATCTATCTGCGTGTGCAGGAAATTGTTCGTCAGGATCTGCCGTTCCTGCCTCTGTTTGCCTACGCCAATGTGTTCGGCCGCAAGGAAGGGCTGGAGGGTTTCGAGGCAAATTCCAACGCCCGCGTCGCATCCTGGCATGCCGCCGGATGGCATTGGAAGGGCTGACATACTAATGCCGCCGCCTTGCGGCGGCGGCCAATCATCGGCGCTGTCTTGACAGAGGAGAGTTGAATGCGCGGCTTCCTGCTCAACCGGCTCTCACAGAGCCTCATCCTGCTCCTGATCGTCTCGGTCATCGGGTTCCTCGTCCTGAACCTGCTACCCGGGGGTCCACTGGCGCAATTTGGGCTCGATCCCGGCATGACGCAGGACGATCTCGATCGCCTGAAAGAGCAATTGGGGCTCAATCGGCCGCTGTGGATGCAATATCTCGACTGGGCCTGGCGGCTTCTCCAGGGCGACTGGGGCCACTCCTTCCGCGATGGCGCGCCTGTGCTGGCAGTGATTGGCCGGCACGTCTTCGCCACGCTGCTGCTGATGGGGACGTCCACCGCGATTGCGATCGCGATCGGCACCTGGATCGGTATCCGTGGCGCCACGCACCGCTATTCGCTGTTCGACCATGTTGCGACGGTCGGAGCTATGGTCGCGCTGTCGATCCCGACCTTCTGGTTCGGGCTCGTCGGCATCTACATCTTCTCGCTGCGACTAGGCTGGGTGCCTGCAGGCAACATGTACACGATCGGCGACGGTTCGGTTCTGAACTACCTGCATCACCTGATCCTGCCAAGCATCGTGCTGTCGCTGGTGCATGTCGCGATCTGGAGCCGCTACATGCGCACTGCGACGCTCGACGCAATCAGCCAGGATTTTGTCAATACCGCCCGCGCCAAGGGCCTGAGCGAGCGCCGAGTTATAATGAAGCACGTCGTCGGCAATGCGCTTTTGCCGATGATCACACTGGCCGGGGTGCAGCTTCCCAGCATCCTGACCGGCGCGCTGGTGACGGAGACAGTGTTTACCTGGCCGGGGATGGGTCGACTGTTCCTGGACAGCCTCGGCTACAGCGACTACCCAGTCGTGATGGGACTGCTGATGTTCTCAGCCATCCTCGTCATTCTGGGCAACCTGATCGCAGATATTGCCGTGGCGATCGTAGACCCGCGCATTCGTCTGGGTTGAGCGCGTAACCTCACGCCCAACAGGAGGCACCCGAAATGACCGCTCTCGCCGCAAATGCAGGACCAAGCCGCTGGTGGCGCAGCCGCACCGTGCGTCGTTTCACCAGCCATCATCTGGCGTTGCTGGGGGTGGCGATGATCACCGTTCTTACGCTGGCATGCGTCTTCGGCCCTCATCTCCTGCCTTATGATTCCCTCTACATCGATTTGCGCGCCCGCTTTTCACCGCCGCTGACCGGCGACCACTATCTCGGGACCGATCCTTTGGGGCGGGACGTGGCGGCGCGACTGTTCATGGCGGGGAGGACCTCACTGCTGGTGGCTTTCTTTGCCATGCTGCTGTCGACCCTGATCGGAACTTTCGTCGGCGTGATCGCGGGCTACCGCGGCGGCTGGATCGGTGCAGCGCTGATGCGCACGGTCGACGGCTTCCTGTCATTCCCCTCCATCTTCCTGCTGCTGGCCCTGGCCGCGGCACTGAAGCCGAGCCCCGCTATGGTCACCGTCATCGTCGCTATCACGAGCTGGATGGAGGTCGCCCGAATTGTCGAGGCCGAGGTACGGTCATTGCGCGAGCGCGAGTTTGTGCTGGCCGGGCGCATGCTGGGGCTGAGCGGCACGCATATAATGTTCCGCGAAATCCTGCCCAACGCCATGGGTCCGATCATCGTGGCCGCTACGCTGACAGTGGCGCGCGCGATCCTGCTGGAAGCCTATATCAGTTTCCTGGGTTATGGCATTCAGCCGCCGCTGCCCAGCTGGGGCAACATGCTCGAGGGCGCCCAGCAGTATCTGGACAGTGCGCCTTGGCTGGCGATCATTCCCGGCGCCGCCATCACGATCGCCGTGACCAGCTTCAATTTCATCGGCGACGGGTTGCGCGATGCGCTCGACGTGCGGGACGACCGTGTCTGATCTCGCCGGCAAAGGCGGACCACTCCCGATCCCGAAAACCAAGCGAGAAGTGACGTGACTCAAGTACACGAGCCGAAAGTCGCCGACAAGAACACACCCTACTGGTGGGAAGCGGCATCCGTCATGCCGCTGCCGCCGCAGCCCCTGGTCAAGAAGGTCGATGTAGCGATCGTCGGCGCCGGCTATGCGGGACTTTCGGCCGGGCTAGTGCTGGCGCGCGCGGGTCGGTCCGTCGCGGCGTTCGATGCGATGAACCCCGGCGAAGGGGCATCGTCGCGCAATGGCGGAATTACCAGCGGCAGTATCCGGCTGGACTACGTCACCATCACCCGGCGCTTTGGCGAAGAGAAAGCCATGGCAATCGAGGCCGAGGGCAAGATCGCGCGCGAATTCCTTTACGATTTCATCAGCACCGAGAAGCTCGACTGCGACTTCAAGCTGGTCGGCCTTTTCAAAGGGGCTCTCGGATACGAGCAGTACGAGAAGATGGCCCGCGGCGCCGAGGCTTTGGCGAAGAAACTTGCGGTCGAATCTTACCCCGTTCCCCATGCGGAGCAGCGCAACTACATCGGCACCGACTTCTACCGCGGCGGCACTGTCCGGATGGACATCGGCGGACTGCACCCGGCGAAGTTCCACGCCGAACTCCTGCGGGTGGCGTTGGTT
Source organism: Mesorhizobium sp. WSM4813 (assembly GCF_055811555.1). Taxonomy (NCBI): domain Bacteria; kingdom Pseudomonadati; phylum Pseudomonadota; class Alphaproteobacteria; order Hyphomicrobiales; family Phyllobacteriaceae; genus Mesorhizobium; species Mesorhizobium sp. WSM4813. The sequence goes on along the minus strand of NZ_JBVVQU010000006.1, from coordinate 54,398 downwards.
TCGGGACTGGTGGTGCATTCCAACACGCCCGTGACGTCGATTGAGAGGCATGGGTCGGGGTTCCGCGTCGCCACTTCGGCCGGAACGGTGCAGGCGCGGCAGGTTCTGGTCTGCACGGACGGCTATACGGACGGTGCCACCCCCTTCCTGCGCCGCCGCCTGGTGCCGGTCCGCAGCCGGATCATTGCCACCGAGGAACTCGCGCCTGAGATCATGGCCCGCCTGATGCCGAAGCTGATGATGATGGGCGAGGGCCGCGAGCTTGGCTTCTATTACCGCCCTTCGCCAGATGGCAGGCGCATTCTGCTGGGTGGCCGAGACAGCTCCCGTGTAGGTGATCCGGCAGCCCCGATACTCCGTCTGCGCAACGGGTTAGTCGAACTTTTCCCGGAGTTGGAGAATGTTCGCCTGTCGCACAGCTGGTTTGGCAACGTGGCGATGCACCGCGACATGCTGCCCCGCATCTTCGAGAAGGACGGCGTCGTCTACGCCACCGGCTTCTGCGGTTCGGGCGTGGTCTGGGCGCCATGGGTCGGCACGCGTGCGGCCCACAAGCTGATGGGACATGGTGAGCAGGCGCGCTCCTCGTTCGATTTCCGGCCGCCTGCGGCAATCCCGTTCTATCGCGGCAATCCCTGGTTCATGCCGGCCGTCATCAAGGGCTACGCCCTGCAGGACCGTATTGCCTGGTGGCGAGCCAGCCGCTGACGGCCAAAGGTGACGGCCTTTTGACCATTCGTCGCTGTGGCCCGGCTGGAGGCACCGCGGAGCTTGAGGGCGCTGGCGAAGCGCTATGGAATCAACCAGAAGACCGTCGCGAAGTTGCAGAGTCGGATCTGTGTCCTCGATCTACCGACTGGGCCGAAGAAGGGGCGGTCGACCGTGCCCGCGGTCGAGGAAGAGGCCGTCATCATCGCCTTTCGAAGCTATACGCTGCTGCCGCTGGATGACTGCCTCTATGCGTTGCAGCCGACGATCCCGCATCTGACACCCTCGTCATTGCACCGCTGCCTGCAGCGTCACGGCGTCAGCCGCTTGCCCGATGTCGAAGGCGACCGGCCGGCGAAGAAGAAATTCAAGAGCTATCCGATTGGCTACTTTCCATATCCACATCGCCGAGGTGAGACCCAAACAGGGCAAGCTGCGCAGGTTGGTCCCCATCGATCGTACCTCGAAGTTCGCCTTCATGGATTTGCATGAGAAGGCCACCACTGCCGTCTCCCGAGAGTTCCTGCTCCGGCTGATCGCGGCCGTTCCCTAAAAGGTCCACACCGTGCTCACCGACGATGGAATCAGTCCACCACACCCGATGCCGAAGGCTCGGCCGTGCCGCTGATCAAAGAGGCTATCGCCAACGGCGAACGCTTCTGGGCGCATGCCTTCGAATATGCCTGCGGCGCGAACGACATCGAGCACCCTACGACTAAGGCCACCAATGGACAGGTCGAGAGGATGAACCGCACGATCAAGGACGCCACGGTCAAACGTTTCTACTACGAGAGCCACGATCAGCTCGGGTAACACCTCGCCGACTTCGTTGCCGCTTACAACTTCGCTCGCAGGCTCAAGACCCTCAAGCGCGATCCGACGCACTCGCGAGCAGGTGCCGCCCTGCGCGGAACTGGCACTGGATCGGGCTTGAGCAGCTCGTGTCGATCAAGGGATCAAAAACCAGCACATCTGGCGAAGTCCTAGATGATTTCGGCACATTCTTTCGAGCGCACGATGCGATGAAGGGCTGATCGGAACTTTGCTTCCGCATTCTTGGCAGCCGAGGTTGATTGGAACATGTCGCCCCGAGTCGAACGCATTCACAGCGATGAGCGTCTCCCGGCCGAGGTCGACGTCCTCATTGTCGGCGGCGGCATCCTCGGCTCTACGGCCGCCTATTTCCTGGCGAAGCGTGGCATCTCTGTGGCTTTGCTCGAGAAGGGCCACGTCGCCTGTGAACAATCGAGCCGAAACTGGGGTTGGTGCCGCCAGCAGAACCGCGATCGGCGCGAACTGCCGCTCTCGGTGCTCTCCATGCGACTGTGGGACGAGCTGACACGCGATATCAATCGGGACCTTGGATTTCGACGCTGCGGTCTCGTCTATGCGACTCACGACGAGGCTGTGCTCGCCGGCTGGGAAAGGTGGCGCGAGATCGCCCGGGAGTACGACGTTGACACCCAGGTGCTGAGCCGGGCGGAAGTGGCCGAGCGCGTCCCCGAAGCGCGCGGCAAGTGGGTCGGCGGGACCTATTCGGAACGAGACGGCAAGGCCGAGCCTGCACTTGCTGCGCCGGCTATTGCCGAGGGGGCCAGGGCTCTGGGCGCGACGATCCACCAGGAATGCGCCGCACGGGCAATCGAGCTGGCCAATGGCAGGATTGCGGGCGTGCACACGGAGATGGGCTATATCAAGACCAGCGCCGTGCTGTGTGCCGCGGGCGCCTGGTCCTCGCGCTTCCTTCGGCCGCTCGGTGTCAGTTTCCCTCAGGCGAGTATCCGGCAGACCGCGCTGCGTTCCACCCCGACGATCAACATAGGCGAGGCGGTCTCCACACCTTACTGCACGATCACGCGCCGACTGGATGGCAGCTATACGCTTGCGATCAGCGGCAAGGCGAACCTCGAAATTACGCCGCAGGCTATCCGTTATAGCCGTGAATTCATGCCGCAGTTCTTGCGTCGCCTGAAGAACGTGAGACTTGGCGTCGGCCGATCGTTCGTTTCGGGGCCGGATTCAATGCAGGCCCTGCTGACCAGCGACGATCGAATCTTCGAACAGAATCGCGTGCTGGATCCTCCACCCTTGAAATGGCTGGTGAGCCAGGTGGTGGAGAGTGTGCGGAAAACCTTTCCCCAACTCGGCGAAATCGAGATTGATAGTGCCTGGGGCGGCTTCGTCGATTGCACGCCGGACGCAGTGCCTGTCGTATCGAATGTAGACGGGGTGGATGGCCTCGTCCTCGCGGCGGGTTGCTCGGGTCACGGCTTCGGTTTGGGCCCGGGGCTTGGCCATCTGGCCGCAGAGCTTGTCGCAAACGACACGCCTTGCATCGATCCCGCACCGTTCCGCCTGTCGCGACTGGTCGACGGATCGAAGCTGGATATTGCCGCTATCTGAAGGTCAGCCGGAAGTCAGGCCTGACGCGCACCAACCATCCACTCCTCGGCGCCGCGCCCAACGGAAATTCGCTTCTACGACCGTCACTTTACTGATCGTTGAAGCCGCATCGGCGGGTTTGGGCGTTGTCCTTAGTCCATGGTCCTCGCAACCGACGACATAGATAGAGAGCGGCTCATTGCACCCGTCGGCCTCGATCCCGACGGAAGCCACTACGGGCTCATATGGACAGGAGAAACTGAACTGTCTGGGAAAGCCCTCGATCTTGCTCGATGGCTGGAAGCAGAATGCAAGATTTCGTTTGGCTAAGCAGGTATGCAGTAGATGTCGGTCAAATCCCACGTGCGCTAGATAAACGGGGGGGACGCTTTAGCGCGAATCAGCGCCTCGGCCATGTAGAGATCCTGTAGGGATATGCCGGAACTGTCGAAGACGGTGATCTCCTCGTCGGAACGGCGTCCCGGCGCACGGCCTTCGATCACATCGCCGATTGGCGTCACGATGAGCGTGCCCGCTTCGACCGACTCGCGCACATGCTGGAACTCACCGATTTGAAGGGACTGGGAAGCCAGGTCGCAAAACAGGCTTGCCCTCGACAACAATTCGGTCGCCAATTCGCGCTTGCCCGGGGCATCCGAACCCATGCTCACGATATGAGTCCCGGGTTTCACCCACGTCGCATCGAACAGCGGTTGGCGCGAGGGTGTCGCCGTTACCACGATGTCGGCCGCGCGTACCGCTTCTTCGGCCGGTACGGCGCGTGCAGTCAGGCCGTGGTCCCCGATCCGGTCTACGAAAGCGTCGCGGCGTGGTGAGGGACTGGCCACGACCAACACGGTCTCGATGGGGCGGATGCGAGCAAGGGCTGTCACCTCGAAACCCGCCTGATTGCCTGCGCCGAAGATCGCCAGAACCTTGGCTTGTCGGCGCGCGAGAAGCTCCGCCGCAACCGCGTCGGCGGCGGCGGTCCTATAGGCATTGACCTTGCCCGCCTCGACCACCGCGCCGAGGCGTCCTGTGTCCTGGTCGAGCAGCACGATGGTGGAGTTGTGACGGGGAAGGCCACGTGCCGGATTGCGCGACCAGAAGGAGCCGATTTTCACGCCGGTAAGGTCATTCGACGAACCGGATTTGATTGAGAAGGTATTGGTCGCCTCCCGTGCGCGCCCGAGAACCGCGGGAAAGACCAGGCTCTGTTTCGAAGCGGCAGCAACGAGAGCTCTCCGCACGGCTTCGAAAGCCAGTTCATGGGTGACCAGGGCGGCTGACTCCTCTTCGCTGATGTAGATCATCCCGAATACCTCCTGAGCAACAAGCGGTTCATCGTTGGGGAGTGTTGCGACTGCGATTGCGAGGGCTTGGATCGCATTCATTGTGAACCGTATGGGCGCGACATGGATCGCCAAAACGGTCAAGCGAGGCGATACGAGGTGCGGGATATACCTCGCCCACTTTGCGTAGTTTGGTATGCTGTGGAATAGCTCAAAACGAATGATCCCGCTGATCTGAACGGGCAAAACAGCAGCGAAATCTGCTCACCGGACGCCACCTTGAGCTTCGATCTCTGGGTGAATTGAAAGCGTCTCGCAATGGCCGTTGGGCATGACACAGATATCGTCGACCTGACCGAGCTTACCGCGTTCGAGGCCCGCCATGTGCCCGGCGCGCTGAGGCTGTCGCAGGAGATGGGCTGGCCCTATCGCCGCGAGGACTGGGAGTTTGCCGCGACGGTGGGCGAGGGCCTTGTCTTGCAGCAGAAAGGCGAGGTTATTGGCTCGGCCATGTGGTGGAACTACGGGCAAGCCTATGCCACGGCCGGGATGATCATCGTCACCGCCTCCGCGCAAGGCGGTGGCTACGGCTCGCGGCTCTTCAATGGACTGCTTGAGTCGACGGACGGTCGCAACGTGCTGCTCAATTCCACCGAAGAGGGGCTCACGCTCTACAGACGGCGCGGTTTCACCGAGTGGGGCACCGTGCTTCAGCACCAGGGCCAACTAAACGTCCCCGTGCCTGCGAAGGCCTGCGCCGACATCAGGCCGGCGACGGTATCGGACCTGCCGGCACTCCGCGCTTTCGACGAACGGGCCACCGGAATGCCGCGCGGGCCGATGATCGCTGCGCTTGCCGATGTGGGCGACGTGGTGGTGATCGACCGCCGTGGACGGGTCACCGGTTACGCGATCGCCAGGAAGTTCGGGCGCGGCTACGTTGTCGGCCCAGTGGCCGCCGAAAGCGCCGAAGACGCGCAAGGCTTGATCCTAGACCAGCTTTCGAGGCTCCACGGCCAGTTCGTGCGCATCGACGTCTATGCCGAGCATGGGTCGGGCGACTGGCTGGAAAGCCTGGGCCTTGTCAGGGTCGGCGGAGCCACCGCCATGGTCAAGGGGCGGCGACCAATGCCCGACGGTGCGGCCTGCATGTACGCCCTGGCGAACCAGTCCTTCGGTTAGTGATGAGGAACATCGAGAACATGGAAACCAACGCGAAATCGCTGGAACCGGTCCAAAAGATCGATGGCCTTGTCACCCCGTCGCTGCTGCTGGATCGCGGGAAGCTCGAGCGCAACATAAACCGTCTCGCCGACCACGCCAGGAAGCTTGGCGTTGTGTTGCGCCCGCACATGAAGACGGCCAAGAGCATTGACGTCGCCCGACAGGTCTTCCCCACTGAACCCGGCCCGATCACGGTCTCGACCATCGCCGAGGCGGAATACTTCGCCAGCCACGGCTATCGCGACATGACCTATGCGGTCGGCCTGTCGCCGGCCTCGGCTCTGCGTGCCTCGGAACTCTGCCGCCGCACCGGCGTCGACCTAAAGCTGCTGCTTGATACCGTTGAACAGGCCGATGCCCTGGCCGATGTGCGCAAGGCCACCGGCGTTACTCCATCCGTGTTCATCGAACTGGATTGCGACGACCATCGCGGTGGACTGAAGCCGGACGATCCCAAGCTCATCGAGGTCGCCGACCGGGTGGTCGCGGCGGGCGCCCACCTCGTCGGCGTCCTCGCCCATGCGGGCGAGTCCTATGGTTTAAGCACGCCCGAAGCGCTGGTGGAGGCGGCAGAGAACGAGCGTTCGGCCACCGTGCGAGCCGCCGAAATTCTGCGCGCTCGAGGCCACGCGTGCCCGATCGTCAGCCTCGGCTCGACGCCCACCGCACACTTCGCCGAAAATCTCGATGGCGTCACCGAACTGCGCGCCGGTGTCTACATGTTCTTCGACCTTGTCCAGCACGGAGTCGGGGTCTGTGCCGTCGACGACATCGCGATTTCAGTGCTGGCCACGGTGGTCGGCGTCAAGCCGGAGAAGGACTGGGTGCTTGTTGACGCGGGGTGGATGGCGCTCTCGCGCGATCGCGGCACCGCGAGCCAGCGGGTAGATCAGGGTTACGGCCTGGTATGCGACGAGGCGGGTCGCGTGCTCGAAGACGTGATCGTGTCACAGGCCAGCCAGGAACACGGCATCCTGGCGATTCGCAGCGGCTCGGCCAAGAGCATGCCAGACCTTCGGGTCGGTGCCCGGCTGCGGATTCTGCCAAACCACGCCTGCGCGATGGCCGGCCAGCACGATTTCTACAGCGTCGTCAACGGAGGAAGTCCGGAGATCGACGCGCGGTGGGAGCGGATCCGCGGCTGGTAGAAGTTCCGATCTCCACGCTTTTCATGGCGTCGATGCAAGCTGACGCTCAGGTGGTGTAAAGATGAAACCGACCTCCTGCTACTGGCTGGACACATCTCAGCCGTTCGATCGCGGCTCGTCCAATCCCCTCGACGGCCGCTACGACGTGGCAGTGGTGGGTGGCGGCATGACCGGATCCTCCGCCGCGCTAGCCCTTGCCAAAAGGGCGCGCGGGTCGCCCTGCTTGAGGCCGATACAATCGGCAACGCTGCGTCCGGGCGCAATGGCGGCATGTGTAACAACGGGTTTGCCCAGAACCATGAGGTCATGGCCGGCAAGGATGCCGTCACCGCTCTTTACAAGGCTTTCGATGCCGGCGTCGACATGGTCGAGGTCATGGATGGGCGCCCCAATCTCAAACCCTGGAAGGATTTCGACTGGCCGGAGATCACCCGATATTTCGGGTGCCCCTGGTCCCTGCCGATCCTCGGCGCCTACTGTCGGATGAAGGACCTGGTGACATGACCACGCCCCTCGAGCACCTGTCTCGCAACGGCCGCCTCGGCACATTCTTCATCGACGGCGAATGGCTCGTGCCCAGGGGCACTGGCCATGCAGCCGTCACGAATCCGGCGACGGAAGAAGTGGTAACGCAATTTCCGCTCGGAAATGGCGAGGACGTGAACGCGGCCGTTTCCGCGGCCCGCCGGGCATTCGCCACCTGGAGCCGGACCGAGCCGGATTACCGCGCGAGCTTGCTCCATCGTCTGCAGGCCCTGCTCGAGGAGCGCCGTGAACTCATCGCACAATGTCTGACCCTCGAAATGGGCGCCGCCATCGGCTATGCGCGCACGGCGCAGGTTCCGCTGGCGATCGCCCATGTGAAGACCGCGCGCGATGTCCTGACAGCCTTCACCTTCGTCGAGCAGCGCGGCCACACCGCCGTCACCCGCGAACCGGTCGGTGTCTGCGCACTGATCACACCCTGGAACTGGCCGCTCTACCAGATCACCGCCAAGGTAGCGCCGGCGCTCGCCGCAGGCTGCACGATCGTCTTGAAGCCAAGCGAGCTTTCTCCCTTGAGCGCCCTTCTGTTCGCCGAGGCAATTGAGGAAGCCGGGTTCCCGGCCGGTGTGTTTAACTTGGTGAATGGCGACGGGCCAGGCGTGGGTACAGGGCTTGCCTCCCATCCGGATGTGGACATGATCTCCATCACCGGCTCGACCCGCGCGGGCATCGCAGTTGCGCAGGCGGCGGCGCCGACGGTGAAGCGCGTCGCGCAGGAACTCGGCGGCAAGTCGCCGAACGTGATCCTGCCCGACGCCGACCTCGATCGCGCCGTCTCTCTGGGCGTAGCCGCCGGCTTCCGCAATCTCGGCCAGTCGTGCAGCGCGCCGACGCGCATGATCGTGCCGCGGGCGCGGCTTGCCGAGATCGAGTTGATCGCCGAGCGCGCCGCGGACGAGATCGTCGTCGGCGATCCTCTCTTAGAGACCACCACCCATGGTGCAATCGCCAACCGTGCCCAGTTCGACCGTATCCAGACTATGATCGGCGTGGGGATTTCGGAATGCGCGAAGCTTCTCACCGGCGGAGAGGGTCGTCCAGGCGGCCTAAATGTCGGGCTCTACGTCAAGCCGACGATTTTTTCCGAGGTGCGAACGGGCATGCGTATTGCCCAGGAGGAAATCTTCGGCCCGGTGCTTTGCATCATCCCATACGAGACGGTGGAGGAGGCCGTCACCATTGCCAACGACAGCGTCTATGGCCTCGGGGCGCATGTGCAGGGCAGAGATATGGACCGCGCCAAGGACGTCGCTTCGCGGATCCGCGCCGGTCAGGTGCATCTCAACTATCCGGCCTGGGATCCCCACGCGCCGTTTGGCGGCGTCAAGCAATCAGGAAACGGACGCGAGTACGGTCTCGAGGGCATGTTGGAGTATCTCGAGGTCAAATCTATACTCGGTTATTTCTAGGCGACATCTTCGCAAGCGCAGAGGGCGCGCCAATGGCGCCATTTATACCAGTAGGCCGGGCCGGATCGCTAACCAGGTAATAGTGAAGACTGCGCGGTTCGCTGCGCCAGTCGCCGAGCTCTACGAAAGGCGGCAGCTCGGTTTCGGCAGGCTGACGTCGCTTGGGCCGAACAATATTGCGGCAAGACTCGGCATCCGGCAAGTGACGGCGATTTTTCGTCGTCAGAGCTGCGGCGCTGCCCTTTTTGACGCTTTAAAGTCAATGTCATAATCTCTTGACGAAGTTCCATAATCGCCTTCCGCGAGTTCAGTGGCATTCGGCGGCGCGGTATCCACGACAACATGAAGACCGCAATCGACAAGGCCGGCCGTGGCAAGGAGCGCGACGACCAGGTCCGCTTCAAGGCCATGGCCAGCCACTAACTCTTCGAGCCCGCGTTCTGCAATCCGGCATCGGGTTGGGAGAAGGGACAGGTCGAGAAGAGCGTCCAGGATGACCGCCACCGCCTTTGGCAATCCATCCTACGCGCCCCAGTCGTTGAGGCGGCCTTTCTCGTCTCCCGAAAGCGGCCCTTTCTGCTCCTCTGTCTTCTTCACCAAACCGAGGCCACGCTTCAGCTGGCAGGGCGAAAGAGGAAGCCCAGCGAAAGGGCGTGCTGGTTTTGCGGTCGACCGGAGGGCCTTCTGCTGAATGACTAAGCATTGCGGCACATTCTGCCAAACGCCTGCGGCTATGCTCGGCTGATAAGGCAGATTGACAGGAACCAGGGACATGGATCGCTTCCGGCCGAAATACGTGACTTTTGATTGCCACGGCACGCTCATCAATTTCCAAATGGCGGAAGCCGCCAGGGATCTGTTCGGTCATCTTGTGGATGGGCCGCGCATGGACGAATTCATCAGAAACTTCCAGGGCTACCGCCTCGATGAGGTGCTGCAGGACTGGAAGCCTTATGCAGATGTCGTTCACAACGCACTGGAACGCACCTGCCGCCGCAACAGCGTCGCATTCCGTGCCGAAGACGCCGAAACGATCTACAACCGCATCCCCACCTGGGGGCCGCATCCGGACGTACCCGAGGGATTGGCTAAACTGGCCAAGGAAATTCCGTTGGTCACCCTGACGAACTCCATGGTGGCCCAGATTCCGTCGAACGTGGCAAAGCTCGGTGCGCCCTTTCATGCCGTCTTGACCGCTGAACAGGCCGGTGCCTACAAGCCACATTTCAAGGCGTTCGAGTATATGTTCGACATGCTGGGATGCGGACCAGAAGACATAACGCATGTGTCCTCGTCTTTTCGCCACGACCTGATGTCCGCCTATGATCTGGGGATCAAGAGCAAGGTCTGGGTTAATCGCGGCCATGAGCCTGCCAACCCCTACTACGAGTACACGGAAATCCGAGATGTGACGCAGCTACCGGGCGTTTTCGGAATCTGAGGGCTGGTCCCCGCTGACAAGCAGGGTCAGCTCAGTGGCTCTATGACGGCAGGATGCGCCCATCTGTCTTACGCGGCAGCTTCAACCGAAGCCTATTTTCGCGCTGCCGCCGCAAGCCTAGCGATGCGGCCGGGCTCCTCCGAACCGGACATGTCGGCGGCACTACTGGCGTGGCAGGTAACTCATAATGATCCCAGCCCATTCAATATGATGGTGACTGGCCAGGAAATGGGTTTTATTGATTTCGGCGATGGCTGCTGGAGCCCCAGGAACCAGGACCTGGCGATCGCAGCAAGTCACGTCGTAGGGGATTCGACCCTTCCTTTGGGTGGAGCGGAACATCTTAGCGCCGACTCGCCTCGGTCACTACGCTTTCGGCACTGGAAGCAAAACTGCTCATCGGACTGATGCGGGCGCGACAAAGCGCGTTGATCCTGGTCAACTACTGGCGATCCCGCCTTTTTCCGGCCGATGCCCAATACATCAAAACGAATGTCGCGCGTGCCGAGCAAGGCCTTTCTATCCTGCGCCTCTCGCCCGCGCGCTTCACGACCGTTGCAATCGTTTGCGCTGATAGGGGGTAGCGTACCATCGTGTGATGCCAAGCCGGTGTGTGAGCAGATGCGGGCAACTTTAGCAAGTGGAACAATCCGACAGCCGGTGAGTTTCCAAGATGAAGGGCGATCTGTTTCGGAGGAAGATTAGGATGAAACGCGTCCTTGCCCAAAACGCTGTACGGCTGATGCTGGGCGGCGTAACTGCCTGCCTGCTCACCGTCGTCGAGATTCCCAACCCGGTTGCGCCATTGACGCTTGTGTCCGAGGCGAGGGCTGCCACCGATGTTTCCATTTCGATCAGCACATTCTACGACGACCTGTCTTCCCATGGTGATTGGGTCTCGTACCAGGGAGCGACCGTATTCGTCCCGGTTGATGTACGTGACGATTGGCGTCCGTATACCCTTGGACACTGGGTCTATACCGAGCAGTATGGTTGGCTCTGGGTGTCCGACGAGCCGTTCGGCTGGGCGACCTACCATTACGGCCGGTGGGGCTATGCCGACGACATCGGCTGGTACTGGGTTCCCGGCACTCGTTGGGCGCCAGCATGGGTGAGCTGGCGGCGTGAAAGAGAGCACATCATCTGGGCTCCGCTGCCGCCGCGCCGCGATCCGGATTTGATTTCAATCGAGGTGACCTTCGACACCACGCCGGATTTTTACTGGGTCGTGGTCCCCACTCGCGAATTCCTTGCTGAGGACATTTCTGTCGTCGTTATCCGTGACGAGCCGGAGTTTGTGCGCATTGTCGAGGCGGCCGAGCCGGCCGGCGACGTGACGATCCAGAACAACGTGGTGATCAACAAAGTCATTGATGTTGATGTGATCGAGAAGGAGACGAACCAGCAGGTGACTGTCGTCGAGGTCAGCGAGACCGAGACGCCCGATCAGGCCGGCAAATTGGAAAACGATACGGTCACGGTCTTTGAAGGTGAAGTGAAAGCCGATCCCGATGCCAAACCAGCTGAGCTCAAAGACATTGAGGAGGTGAAGCAGGTTCAGGCAGGCCGGAAATCGAAGCCGACCGAAGGTGCAGCAACGACCGAACAGGCGCCGGCGACCGACGAAGAGGTTAAGCCGGAAGAGACCGCCAAGCCTTAGAAGTCGACGACCGAGGAGCAACCCGCCGCCGAGCAGCAGCAGGCCGAGCCGGAAGAGACCGCCAAGCCTGAGAATCGGAAGGCCAAGGAGCAGCCCGCCGCCGAGCAGCAGCAGACCGAGCCGGAACAGGCGGCCAAGCCTGAGAAGCGGAAGGCCAAGGAGCAGCCCGCCGCCGAACAGCAGCAGACCGAGCCGGAACAGGCGGCCAAGCCTGAGAAGCGGAAGGCCAAGGAGCAGCCCGCCGCCGAGCAGCAGCAGGCCGAGCCGGAACAGGCTGCCAAGCCTGAGAAGCGGAAGGCCAAGGAGCAGCCCGCCGCCGAGCAGCAGGCTGAGCCGGAACAGGCGGCCGAGCCCAAGCCACAGAAGCAAGAAAACAAGGCGTGCGATCCGCAGACTGGGGCGAACTGCTAGGTGTGCGGGTACAGACTACGGCACCGCGGTCGTTCCACCGCGGTGCCCGCTGAACGACAACGCGCGCCAAAGCTGCCAACCCTCGCCATGCGGACGATCGCGTCCCGACCGGCTCGGTGCGCCGGCTGAACGGCAATCGGCGGCCGTCGGTACCCCGAACCTGTCTTCAAGAGGGTTGGTGGTAGTTCTCGCGAGGTCGACTTCTAGCGTTCACCTCAAGCACCCCGAAAGACCGCTATTGGGGCACTTGCCGACATCGCTCAGTTTCGAGGACCTGTGGTTTGCCTCGCTTGACAGAGCACTCTCGCGACCGCAAGGTCTCGTGATGCAGACGATTGGTTGGAATAGAATTGCGCGTGGTGCGGCCGTCGGGGCAATCCTGCTGATGACTGGCACAAATGTGCCTGGGTCGGCTCGTGCCGACGGCTCACTCCTTCTCACAAGCCCGTCTCAGCCAGCCAATGTCGGCGACGCGATGCTGGCGGCCGCCAGTTATCATGATTCCGGTGCATATGGTCGCGACCTTGCCGCCGTGGCGAAGCAGGCCGGCGATTGGGTCGTCAAGCGCGCAATGGAGGTGCCTCGCCCCGCACTGGTGCTCGATATCGACGAGACGGCTTTGGCCAACTGGGAAGTGATCACACGTGACAATTTCGGCCGCCCGATCGGCGGCGCCTGCGACATCGCAATCGACGGTCCCTGTGGCTGGGCCGCCTGGGACCAACTCGCGAAGGATCCGGCCATCGACCCCGTGCTGGAGGTCTTCCGGCAGGCGCTAACGGCGAAAGTCGCAGTATTCTTCATCACCGGACGCCCGGAGGACCAGCGTCAGGCGACCGAACAGAATCTGCAATCGGCGGGCTATGCCGGCTATGAGCAACTTTATATGGTCCAGCCGGGAACCAAATATGGTTCCGCCGCTGATTTCAAGGCACCTACAAGAGCCGAAATCGAAAAGGCTGGCTACACGATCATTGCCAATGTCGGTGACCAGCCATCCGACCTGTTCGGGGGACACGCCGAGAAGCTGTTCCTGCTGCCGAATCCGTTCTACAGGGTTCGCTGACGGCCTGTACTGCGCAAGCCGGGACGCTAGCTAGGCTCCTTGCCGTGCAACCATCTGCGCTGCCCAACGAAATGCACGCTAACCTTCGCAGCATCACTGGGGAAGATCCAGAATTGGCGCATTGTGCCGTTTCGGAAGGCAGCAGATAATCGGCGATTAGATCGGTAGGCGGCTGCATTATCTCTGGGGCCGTTCCAGGCCTGAACAGCACGGAGCTAATTCGCAGAATTTTGCCGTAGCAGACGTTCGGCGGATTGCCTGGCAAGGCAAATCATCGACTTCAAAGGGCAGGGCGCCGGCGATGCCTTCTCCAGCTTCAACCTGCCTTAGACGTTCTGGGTGACGCTATGGCCGAGACCGTAGTCGTCATCCGCCGCCTTGTAGCATCCGCTGGCTGAGTTCCGCCGCGTCCTGAAGCTCGGCGGGCGCAGGTGTTCATGGAACATGGCGGCGGAGAGACTCTGATCCCCGAGCACGCTGCAAAGGCATCTTGTCGGACTGACGGGCTGGCTCCCGGTGCCGCCATCTGACGCGCGAGCCAACGTGGCTGATCGCGGACGCCGGTTTCACTATCGAGCGCCAAGAAAGAAGGCGGTTTCCCGCGCGACTCCGGCAGCTCGGAATTCACACCGCGCGGGAGCGCTCCCCGGCGCTGAAACAAACGAAACACTTCGCGTTCGGCGCGGAAAAACGCCTGAAACAGGGATGGTTTAAATGCAATGGCAACCGCTGCATCCCGCGGCGCCAATCAATGGAGTGTTGCAATGTCGATAATGCGAGCAGCTTACCGCTCTTTCCGGGACTTCCGGGTTCACCGTATGGCGGAACGGACTCTGGCGGCAATGGACGATGCCTTCTTGAGGGACATCGGGATCAGCCGGTCCGAAATTGGTTTGGTGGTCCGCGGCTTGAATCGCGGCCAAGAAGACAAGGCGGGCTGAACCATGAAGCTCTCATTTAGGCTCCCGCTACTGGCCTGTGCGAGCGCGGCCGCCCTTCTGGCGGCGCCCGACGCCTATTCCCATGAAACGGGCGTTCCCCATCGCCAGGCCGAGGCGGCGGTTGGGGAGGATTCGACAAGCGTCCCGCTGTTGGAAAACCTCGGCAGTCATTCCTACCCTATCACCACCGCCAACCCGCTGGCGCAGGCCTATTTCAATCAGGGTCTGCGCTGGGCGTGGGCATTCAACCACGCCGAAGCGCAACGCGCTTTCAGGGCCGCGCAGAAGCTGGACCCGACCTGCGCCATGTGTTTCTGGGGCGAGGCTTACGTGCTCGGCCCCAACATCAACGCCGGCATGGGCCAGGAGGCGGCCGCGAACGCCGCCGAAGCCGTCGCGCAGGCGCGCAAGCTAGCGCACCTTGCCACCAGCCGGGAAAAGGACCTCATCGCCGCGCTCTCCAAGCGCTATAGCGCCGATACTTCGGCCGACCAGGGCGCCCTGAACCAGGCCTATGCCGCGGCGATGGCGGAACTGGCAGACCGCCATCCGCAGGACGACGAGATCGCCACGCTCTACGCTGACGCGCTTATGAACCTGATGCCTTGGGACTACTGGCTTGACGGCGGAGCAACGCCAAAGCCGGACACGGTCAAGCTTGTGGCCTCGTTGGAGCAGGTGCTGGCGCGCAATCCGGATCATGCCGGCGCGATCCATCTCTATATCCATGCCGTCGAAGCATCGACGACGCCGGAAAGGGCCGAAGCCCATGCCGACCGGCTTGCCGCCCTCATGCCCGGCGCCGGACACATCGTGCACATGCCAGCGCACATCTATCATCAGGTCGGCCGGTGGATCGACAGCCTGGAGATCAACCGCGAGGCGGTGGCAGCGGACGAGGCCTATTTCGAGCGCGTCGGCATAGCGCCGGAGAGCACGCCCGGTGTCTACACGGACGGCTATTACCCGCACAACCTGCATTTCCTGATGACCTCCGCACAGATGGCGGGCGACATCGAGGCAATCGCCGAGGCGGCCAAAAAGCTCGAATCCCTGGTCTCCAACACCACGGCCGAAAAGGTGGCCGGGCTGCAGCCGATCAAGGCGGCTCCCTATTTCGCGCACGCCCAGTACAGCGATCCCGAGGTCATACTCGCGCTGCCGGTGCCGGCAAACGCCCTGCCTTATGTCGAGGCAACCTGGCGATATGCGCGGGGCGTCGCCTTCGCCGCAAAGGGTGCGAGCGAGGCGGCGCGCGCCGAGACCGCCGCAATCCGCAAGCTCGCCGCCGAGACCGATTTTTCCACGGAGACGGCGGGGGGACTTCCGGCGCCGGACCTGTTGGAATTGAGCGCGCTGATCGTGGAGGCCCGCATTGCCCAGCACCAGGGCAACCTGCGGCAAGCGCGCAATAAGCTTGAGGCGGCGGTCGCGATCGAGGATGGCCTTGCCTATATGGAACCGGCCTACTGGTATTATCCGGTCCGGCAGACCCTCGGCGCGGTCTACATGGCCATGGGCGAGCACGAGGCGGCCGCGGTAGCTTTTGAGCACGTGCTGGAGCAGACTCCAAACAACGCCTGGGCGTTGTGGGGCCTGCGCGAGGTTTTCCGCCGGACCGGCAGGACAGCGGACGCCAAAGAGATGGATGCGCGTTTCAAGGCCGCCTGGGTGGGAGCTCCGGACTTTTTCGGCATCGAACGGCTCTGACCCGCGCTTAAGTTGCCGGCGTCGTTGTCGGCTCAGGAAACGTGTCGCAGCCTCGCAACCCCGGCTGCGACACACAATCCAGGTGCTGAGAAGGCCGGCTTGGCCTGCACGCCAGCCTTTCAGCGCCCGCACGTGATAGTGGAAGCCCAGGGCAACGCAGATGAATCCCGAAAATCAGACGTTGAGCGGGCTATCACCCCTCGAGCCACAAAACCGCATAAGCCGCAAGGGCTGGGGCGCTGGTCCAACCCGGCGGCGGCGCACTCAAGCGTAGAGGTAACCCATGCCGCGGATCGTCCTGATCACCTCCGGCTTGGAGGGATCGACCTCGATCTTCTTCCGCAGGCGCGAAACGCGAATGTCGATGCTGCGATCGAAGGGATCCCATCCGCGGTCATGGGCGAGTTCGAGCAGTTGATCGCGGTTGAGTACTCGTCCGCGATGTTCGCTGAATACTTTCAGAAGCCGGAACTCCATTGCGGTGATCGCTATTTCGGCTCCCTCGGCGTTGTATAATTTGTGTGCGTCCGGGTCGAAGCGGCACTTGCCGAACTGGACCTGGGGAGGGCCCGGAGTACTCGCTTTCTCCGCGGCTCGTTCGCTCGCCGATGTCCTGCGCAGCACGGCCTTCACCCGCGCCAGCAGTTCCCGCAGGTCCACGGGCTTCGCGACATAGTCGTCGGCGCCAATCTCCAAGCCGACAACGCGGTCGACGATTTCCGCCGACCCGGTCAGCATGATAATGGCAACGTCTGAGTGCTCTCGTAAATATCGCGCCAGGGAGAGGCCATCCTCACCTGGCATTCGGATATCCAATATGACCACATCGACGTGCTGGCTATTAATAAGTTCACGCAGGGCAGGCCCCGCGTTGGCCGTCGTCACGGCATAGCCATGATGCTCCAGATATTCCGCCACCGTGTCGCGGATATCCGGTTCGTCATCGCAGACAACTATATGTGCGTGCGTCGTCAAAATCGACCACCGAGCAACTAGCCTAATGGATAAGCTGCCCCTGAAGTGACGTGCAAATCCACTGATCTGTCAAGTATTGTTGTTGACCAGATTCGCGACAAACGTACGGAGCTCGTTCGGTTTGATCGGTTTCTCAAGATAGGGCCGTTTCGCGGCGCGCAGGAACAACTGCGCGTCCGGGCTGATCGTGTCCCCTGTCAGGAAGGCTAACCTGTCGAGCTCGGCCGGATAGAGCTTGGCAATCTGGTTGAACAATCCCCGTCCGTCCATATCAGGCATTTTCAGATCGCTCAGGATCAGCGCGAAAGTGCGGTTCTGGAGATGCAGCAGCGCTTCTTTGCCCGATCTGGCAATGGTGACCTTAAAACCATCCCGCCTGAGCACCTCAGCGACCAACTCACCCACTTCCTCTTCGTCGTCCACCACCAGACAAGCAATGCCGGTTGAATTCGGGAGCTCGTCTTCGGCCGTTTCGGCTCGTTCCTCGATATGGTCCGAAGCAGGCAGCGAAAGTATGAAGGTCGAGCCACCCCCCTCGGGGGATTCGACCTCGATGGTCCCTCCATGGGATTGAACGATCCGATGACAGAAGGACAGCCCGATCCCAGTCCCTGCCCCAATCTCTTTGGTCGTGAAGAACGGCTCGAAAATGCGGGGAAGTATCTCTTTGGGAATTCCCGGACCCGTGTCGGCAACGCTGACGACTATGTTGCCGGTCGTGGGATGAAGCCGCGTTGAAACCGTGATTTTCCGTCGCCCTTCCCAGCCGTGCAGCGCCTGTTCTGCATTGACAAGCAAATTAATCAGCACCTGGCCAAGCTGATCGGGATCCGCCCAGATCGGGGGAAGGCCAGGTTCAAGATGAACTGAAAGCGCAATGTCCGACGATCGAATCGAATAGCTCGCCACTTCCACCGCTTCGGAAATAATGTCATCGATTGCAACGTTTGAGGTTCGCGTCGGCTGCTGTCTGGCCATAGCCAGGAAAGTCTTGACGATCCTGGCGCAGCGTTCGGCTGCCTTGCTCATCTTGTCGGCGCGTTCAACGACCTTGGCGTCGGTAGCGGTCTCCCTCAACAGCGATGACAGGCCAAGCACCACCGAGAGCGGATTATTCAGCTCATGCGCCACCCCGGCCAGCAATCCGCCGAGCGCCGACATTTTTTCGTTCTGGTGCAGCGTCTCGCGCTGCCGCTCCAATTGCTGCTGCATTTCGATACGGTCGGTGAGATCGTAGGCGTGGGAAACGATCACCTTCTCACCGTGGTAATCGATCAGTCGAGACGAAATTGAGCACCAGCAAGTTCCACCATCCTTGCGTTTGAGCTGGGTTTCGAAATCGTCGACCGACCCCGTCGCGAGCAGCCGCTCAACGTATCGCCTCCGCTCTGAAGGATCGACATAGTAATCGACGGCGCTGGTGACGTCGCCGAGCAGATCAACGGTGGCGGGGCTGCGGTAGAGCAGCTTCCCGTCATGTGCGCGGGTCATCTGAATGTTGACGGGGCAGGCTTCGAGGACTTTACGGACCAGTTCATCCGCTTCCTTGGCGGCCTCCTCGGCCCGCTTGCGCTCTGTAATGTCGACACGGGTGACCACGAACCCGCCTTCGCGGGTCGGACAGTTCGAGACGAAAAACCAACGCCCGTCCGTGTGACGGAATTCCTGTTGCCGGAATTCGCGGCGGTCCCTTGCCCTCTCGGCAAGCCAGTCGTCGATCTTGTCCCGTGGAACCGGAAACTGGTTGCGCTCTGCGGTCACGCGGAGGAAATCGAACCAGTTCACCCCGGGAACGAGCGCATCCGCGCTTATCGCGTGCATCTGGCGGTACCTGCTGTTGGCCAGCACAAGGCAATCGTTCCTGTCGTAGAGGGCAAACCCTTCGGCCAGAGATTCGATCGCGTCGATCAGCCGCTCGTTGGCCTTGCGCGTTTCTTGCTGGGCGGTGATCATGTCGGTGATATCAGTCGTGTTCGACACGATCACCTGCCTTCCCTGGAAATCGATCAGGCGAGCGGAAATCGAAGCCCAGAAGGCCTTGTTCTCTGTGTCGTACTGCTGGACCCGAAAATCATCGATCCTGCCCTTTTCGACCAGGGTGCGCTCCAATATTGCGCTATAGTCTGGATCGACATAGTGGTCGGTTATTCGAGGGCGATCTGCATAGAGATCTCTGGTAGCAGGATTGCGGTAGAGCGTTTCTCCCTCGAACGTGGTCATGTGTATCGGCGAAGGGCAGGCATCGAGCACCTTTTGCAGCAGTGCCGTGGCGTCGCGCTCGGCAGCCTCGGCCTTTTTGCGCCCGCTGATGTCGGCGCGCGTTACGACGAAGCCGCCAAGATCGGTGGGATGTATCGAAACCGAGTGCCATTTGCCGTCGGAGAGGGGGACCTCGAAATGGGAGTGGAACTCGATCCGGCCTTGAATCCGCTCGTCGAGCCACTCGTCCTCGCGCCCAACCGCGTTGCGGTACACGCCGCGCCTGGCGGATTCGCGAAGGAGCTCGTTCCATTCCACGCCCGGTTCGACGAGATCCCGCACCGGGTGGTTCAGCTCGCGGTAAAGACTGTTGCACATGACCAGGCGGTGATCTTCGTCGTACAGTGCGAATCCCTCGGAGAGTGATTCAACGGCGTCTGCGAGCATCTCCCGCGCCGCAGCGACTTCGCCGTCACGCTTCTTCTGCTTGGTCACATCGGCGATGCCGGCGAGAACTACTCGCCGGCCCTGAAACTCGACGATCCTGAGATTGCCCGTGGCCCAGAACTCTTGGCCGTCGGGTCTCTTAAGAAGCACCTCGCAATTTTCGACGACGCCCTTTTGCATGAGCTC
The DNA here is from genome assembly GCF_055811555.1 of Mesorhizobium sp. WSM4813. NCBI lineage: Bacteria > Pseudomonadati > Pseudomonadota > Alphaproteobacteria > Hyphomicrobiales > Phyllobacteriaceae > Mesorhizobium > Mesorhizobium sp. WSM4813. The sequence continues at coordinate 34,653 of NZ_JBVVQU010000006.1, read as the reverse complement.
TCGATTGATTTCCCGGTGTTTCTCGGGGTCGACAAAGTAGTCGCCGAGCCGCACCGTCTCGCGTTGCGCCTTCTTGCTCCATCCAAGCAGCCGTTCGGCAGCATTGCTCTGGTAGATGAGTTCCCCCGAACTTGCATCGTTCATCCATACCGGCAGCGGATGATGCTTGATCAGGAAACCGAACAGATCCTCGCGCTGCTTCCGTTCCGTGATGTCCAATACCCCGATGATGAGCGAGGAGCGCCCGCCATAAACGCCGCGGCGGCAGTTGCTCGAGCACCATACGGTCGATCCGCTTGTGTTTCTAAGCTGGATTTCGCGATCCCGCACGATGTCGCTGTTGCTGGCGAGAGAACTGATTTCATCGAATTCGCCATTATTCACGAAATGATCCGTCAGGAATTGCGGCTCGTTCTGGGTCCATTTTCGGCCAAGCAGGTTCGACGCATCGAGGCTTTCGTAGAGGATTTGCCCGCTTCCCGCGTCCACCACCCAAACGGGCAGCGGGTGACTGTCCGTGATGCAGCGGAATATCTCCGCGTTTTCCAAGTGCGCGATCTGCGCTCGCTTCATGTCGGTAATGTCGACGCTTACCAGGGCCATGCCACCATTCGGCCGAGGATGTGCGGTGAGTAACTTCCACCGCCCATCCAATGTCTCAGCTTCAACTGGACCCTTGTCGATTTGCGTCCATCGCGCCGCGGCGCTTTCAACGAACGTGTTGCCCGGTTCGATGGGGCGGCCGTCGAAACTTTTCAGATATGCGAGGGCGTCGGCGACTGCGGCAATGGCGTCCATCGGCCGCATCTCGCCGCGGTCGAGCCGCTGGCTTCCGAATATCTCCGGATTGCTGTCGACGAGAACATGATTGGCGTCAAAAAGGGCATAGCCTGTGTGTGTGGATGGCACCGGATGATCAGGCCGCATGGTCGTTCCCTCTGTTCACGTCATCTCCCGAGGGCGGATACTAGCCCCTCTTTGTTTCAGCATACATTCAGACGCTGCGTGATTTGTTTCAACTGTTTCGGCTCGTGGGAGTCATCGCCAGCGCTGACGTGAAAACGAAACTCTATCCGATCCTCCGGAAAAACGGCCGAAACACGAATGGCCTAGGTTGCACGACCGACATTACGGATCGAGCAAACGACTCGGACCATAGCCAGCCACAAAATGCCGCCTGTCATCCGTGGGGCGCGCGCTGAAACAAACGAAACACTCCCACCGCACCACAGAAAAACGTCTGAAACGAAGGCGGTGTATGACAAGAAGGGCCGCAGATGCGGCAAATCAACCGGCGAAACGCAAGTGTCCAGCGCTCAGGACGAACAATCTAGTCTTGGCGAGTTGCCGACGCGTCTTGCTCTGAAACCTGAGGGTTCAATATGGATAAGCCAGTTACTTCGTACGATTTTCCCAACCGGCTCCGCGCGAGCCTTATTGACCAAAACCATCCGGCCTATGAAGAGGCGCGCGGGCTCTACAACGCTATGATCGACAAGCGGCCGCGCTGGATCGTTCCCTGCGCCGAGGTCGCCGACGTCGTCGCGGCAGTCAATCATGCCCGAGAGAAGCGTTTGCTTCTTGCCATTCGCGGCGGCGGCCACAACGGTCCAGGCTTCGGCAGTTGCGACGGCGGAATGGTCATCGACATGTCGCCGATGAAACGGGTCGATATCGATCCCAGGACCCGCACGGTCCGCGTCGAGGCCGGCTGCACCCAAGGCGATGTCGACCGCGCCACCCGCGCTCATGGGCTGGCGGTGCCGGCGGGCCTCGTCTCGACCACTGGCATTGCCGGACTGACGCTGGGCGGCGGCACCGGCCATCTAACGCGCAAACACGGCCTCACCATCGACAATCTGCTTGCGGCCGAGGTCGTGCTGGCCGACGGCAGCGTCGTGACGGCAAGTGAGGACGAACACCCGGAGCTGTTCTGGGCGCTGCGCGGCGGCGGCGGCAACTTCGGCGTCGTGACGCGCTTCACATTTCAGGCGCATCCGGCGAAGGATGTCTATGCCGGGCCGATCTTCTTCGACATCGCACATGCCGCAGAGATCATGCGCTGGTACCGCCACTTCCTGCCCGGAGCGCCGCGAGAGCTCGGGATGTTCTTCGGCATCAAGACGGTGCCCTCCTGCGACCCTTTCCCGCGCGAGATTTGGGGAAGGCGCATCTGCGCGCTGATCAGTTGCTACAACGGCGCGGAGGAGGACGGCATCCGGGCGATGCAGCCCGTGCGCGACGCGCTTCCCAAGCCTCTGATGGACGGTATGATGCAGATGCCCTTCGTCGATCTGCAGGCGTTATTTGATCCGCTGCTGCCGAAGGGCTTACAGTGGTACTGGAAGGGCGATTATGTCGACGAGCTGTCCGATGCGGCCATCGCTGCCCATGCCGAGCACGGCTCGAAAACCCCGAGCGAACTGTCCCTGATGCATCTCTACCCCATCGACGGAGCGGTCCAGGAAGTGGCTCCGGACGCCACCGCCTGGGGAGCGCGGCGAGCGCGTTGGTCCATGGTTATCGCCGGCATCGACCCCGACCCGACGAAGGCGCCGGAGCTGAGGCGCTGGGCAAGCGAGTATTGGGCCGCGGTGCACAAGCACAACCCGCATGGTGGCGCCTATATCAACTTCATGATGGATGATGAAGGCGAGGCGCGCGTACGCGCCGCCTACGGCGCCAACTATGAGCGGCTCGTCGCGGTCAAGCGCAAATACGATCCGGCGAACCTCTTCCGCGTCAACCACAACATCCGGCCATAAGCCGAGGCTGAGCCTGTCCGTCCTTGGGTCGCGCCGAGCCGGACAGGCCTGTGGCATGCGGAAGCCGGTGTCGCGCCATCGAGGAAGACTCTCGTCGGAATCTCCGACGAGCGGCCCGCCCCGTCGCGCGTGCCGCTGAAACAAACGAAACACTCCCACCGCACTACAGAAAAACGCATGAAACGAAAGCGATGTATGACAATAAGAACCGCAGATGCGGCAGATTCAGCGGGCGAGATGCAAATATCCAGCGCCATCTAATCTTGGCGAGGTGTCGACGCGTCTTGATCCGAAACCTGAGGTTCACCATGCATAAGCCAGTTACGTCGTACGATTTCCCCGACCGGCTCCACGCGAGCCTTATCGACCAAAATTATCCGGCCCATGAAGCGGCTCGCCGCTCTTACAACGCCATGATCGACAAGGGGCAGACGTCAACCCCACCACGCGACGGCTGATCGGGAACAGCCGCCATTCATACAGGCCGCGTTGACGCCGCCGAACGGTGGTGATCTCGGCTGCTATCAAGCAGCCCCTGAACAGCGCACGAACGTAACAAGACAACCGTGCGCTGAACAACCTGCCGCCGCAAATCCAGAAGGATAGCGGTTGGTCGGTTTGCCCAAAAGGCACGAAAGAACGGCTCATCGATGCGGTGCGGGGCACGGCGCGTTGAGGCCAAACGCTAACCCTCAAAGATGGAGAATTGAAATGCTTAAGAACGTTCTTACCACTGCCACCTTCCTGTTTGCCTCCGGCATGGCTTTTGCCGGCAGCGACCACTATGGCTCCGACTACAGCCATGGCTCCGGCTCTTCGAACACCGGTCGCCATTCGATGGTGTCCGACAATGGCTACGCGGTCGACCTGAGCGGCACAGCGAGTGTCAACACGGCCGACAGCGCACCGACCTCGGCAGGAAACTCGATCTTCGATATCCCCGGGCCTGGTTATGGCCAGGGGATCTGGGGCCGCTGATAACCAGCGTTCGGCGGCACGGTCGAGATTACACTTCCAAGCGGCGGGCGCGCCCGCCGCTTGGAAGTGCGTGTGCCCGGCATAGCTTCTCACAAGCAACTCCGGGATTTGGAGGAGGCAGGACTGGTCAGCAGGACGGTCTATGCCGAGGTTCCACCGCGGGTGGAGTGCCGCGTCAGCGAAGAAGATGAAAGTCTCCGGCCTATTGTGGAGATGCTTTCGAAGTGGGCGAGGCGCGGCTCGAACGACAGCTACGAAGCAGCCTGCAACTCACGCCCGCCGGACTGTTTCGCGGAACTCATAGATGGCGGCAGCATACGGAAATTGAGATAGCGTAAGGTGACCTTTTGGTTGGTGTGTTTGCCAAGCGCAGCGACTGCCCGCGCAGACCACCGCCTCAAATGTTTTCGCTAACTGCTCTGTTAGCCAGCCAAATCCCGGGCGCTCAGCCCGTCGCCACGCGTTCGTCAGCCTCGAAGCCCGCCTTCCCTCCCGCACGTTCATATTTGTCGCTTCGCCAACTGGGTCGTGAGCCGCGCCGTTGTTGCCTCCCTGAGAGTCTTAATGGCAGCGACTCAAGGGCATAGTGCGAGTCGCGCTAGGGGCCATGCTCCGGCACCGAAGCGAGTGGTTTCGCTCGGCGGGTGTGAAATATATTTCTGCATGTGAATTTTATTGACACTCAAACCAACTCCTGCGAATGATCAGCTGCTGAGCCTCGGGAGGAGGTTCGGTCTCATCAACCACAAGCGGCGGCACGTAAGTGTCAGGCCGCCCAATTGACCAGGCTTCGGCCGAGGGAGGACTCTTGCGCAAATTTTTGAGCATGCTCGCCATTTCGGCAGCAGCCACCACTGTGTTGGGGGCAAGCCACGCCGCGGCCCAGGCCGCTAACCCGTTCAAATGCGAGCCGGGGGAAAAATACGTCATGAACGTCATGGTTTCCGGCGTCGAATATTGGTTCCCGGTCTACGAGATGTTCAAGCAGGCTGGACAGCAGTTCGGTTGCGAGACCGAATACACCGGAACGCCCGAATACGACGTCAACAAGCAGATAGCGACATTCGACCAGGCGCTGGCTCAGAAGCCGGCTGGCATCCTGGTGCATCCGATGAACTCCGATCCGTTCATCGAGCCAATCAACCGGGCCATAGACCAGGGAACGGCAGTAGTCACATTCGCCGCAGATTCGCCCAACTCCAAGCGAGTGTCCTACATCACCTCCGACAACGTCGCCGAAGGCACCTATGCCGCCGATGCAGTCGCCAAGGCGATGGACGGCAAGGGCGAATACGCGGTCCTCGAAAACCCCGGACAGGATAATCACGACAAGCGCATCGCCGCCTTCATCGCCCGCATGGAAGCCAAATGGCCTGAGATGAAGCTCGTCGGCCGCGCGGCGTCGAACCAGGATGCGACGAAGGCCTATCAGGCCGTGCTCAGCCTTGCCCAGGCGCATCCCGAACTGGGCGCAGTGTTCATGCCGGAAGCCAACTCGGCAATCGGCGCCGCGCAGGCCGCGAAGGAAGGCGGCGGCAAGATCCGGGTTATGCTGGCCGACGTCAACGCCAAGATCCTCGACATGATCAAGGCCGGCGAAATCTTTGGCTCGGTCAACCCGAACCAGGGCATGCAGGGTTACATGGGATTCATGCTGCTGTGGCTGGCCAAGCATCCAGAGCTGATCGATCCGATGAACGACGCCCGGCGGTCGGGATTCAATAGCATGGGCGTGCCTTTCGTCGACAACGGCTTTTCCATCGTCACTGCGGAAAATGCCGACGATTTCTATTGGGATGCCTACCTCAAGCGGCGCGGCACCAAGGGCATCGAGGAATAAGGGCTCACCGGGATCTCTTCGGGACTCTTCGAAGATGCTCGATCCGGGACGGGGCGCGCTCGCGCCCCGTCGACCCAACCGTCAACATCAACGCTGCAGGGGGACGGAGTGACCGCCGCCATTCTTGAAATCCGCGACATATCGAAATCTTTCGGCGCCATCAAAGCGCTGACCGGCGTCGATTTCACGCTGCAGCGGGGCGAAATTCACGCGCTGTGCGGCGAGAATGGCGCGGGCAAGTCCACGCTGATGAATATCATCGCCGGCATTGTGCAACCCGACGATGGCGCCATTCGTCTCGAAGGCAAGGACGTCACCATTGCATCGCCATCCGCCGCGCAGCGGCTTGGCATCGGCCTCGTCCATCAGGAAATCGCGCTCTGCCAGGACGCTACGGTCGCCGAGAATATCCTCATGGCGGCCATCAACAATCGACGCGCGCCGCTGATGAATTTTCGCCGGCTCTACACCGATGCGCAGAAGATAATGGACCTGCTGGCGCCGATCCCGGTCGAGACGCCGGTCGCCGACCTTTCGATCTCCAACCAGCAACTCGTGGAAATCGCCAAGGCGTTGACGCTCGAATGCCGGGTGCTGATGCTCGACGAGCCGACGGCCGCCCTGACCGAGACCGAGGCGCAGCGCCTTTTTGCAATCCTCCGCGATCTCAAGGCGCGCGGAATTTCAATCATCTACATCAGCCACCGCATGGCCGAGATCTTCAGCCTGTGCGACCGCGTCACGGTGTTTCGTGACGGCAGATATGTGGCGACCGATTCTATCGCTTCGGTCACTCCCAATGATGTCGTGCGCAAGATGGTCGGGCGCGAAATCACGCAGCTCTATCCGCAAAAGCTCTCGCCTGAACGGCGCACCGGCCGCCCTGTCCTGTCGATCGGGAATCTCTCCCATCGAGAGGGTTCCGACGGCGTCAGCTTCACGCTTCGTGCAGGCGAAATTCTTGGCATCGGCGGGTTGATTGGCGCTGGCCGCAGCGAGATGGTCCAGACCGTTTGCGGCTTGCGCCCGAAGGTGTCGGGATCGGTCGAACTCAATGGCAAGCCGGTCAGCATCAGGACCTACAGCGATGCGGTGCGCGCGGGCCTGGTCTACCTCTCTGAGGACCGCAAGGCGTCTGGCCTGTTCCTGGACCTGTCGGTTGCCTCGAACATTTCCGCGCTGGACCTTCGGAAACTCACCACCCCGCTTGGGCTGCTCGATCGCCGCGCCGAGGCAAAGCAAGCCACCGCCCTGGTCGAGCGCCACGGAGTGCGCATGGGCGGCATCGAGACACAGGTGTCGACGCTTAGCGGCGGCAATCAGCAGAAAGTGGCCATCGCCAGGCTTCTTTCGGTCGGCCCCAAAGTGGTCATTCTGGACGAGCCGACACGCGGGGTCGATGTCGGCGCCAAAGTGGAAATTCATCGCCTGCTTCGCGATCTCGCCGAGCGGGGCGTCGGCGTCATCGTGATTTCATCCGAGCTTCCGGAATTGATCGGGCTCAGCGATCGGGTGCTTGTCATACACGAAGGTGCCATCGCCGGCGAACTGGGGGCGGACGAATTGACCGAAGAGGCGATCATGCTGCTGGCTTCGGGTCTCCGGCAGCAAAGATCAAACGCAAGGCAGGTTCAGAATGTCGCTTAGACAGACCGGAGGAACCCTCATGGACGCCGAAATCAAGGCGAGCGCCTCCGGGCTTGGCGGGCGCAACTGGCTGCGTTTGGGGTCAATGCGCGAGGCGGGGCTGATCGCAATCATGCTGGCGCTCTGCATCGCCATGACATTCGCCTCGCCGCATTTCCTGACCTGGGGAAATTTCCGCGCGATGCTGATGAGCTTCTCCATTGAAGGCATCGTCGTGGTCGGCATGACGATACTCCTCATTGTCGGCGGCATCGACCTTTCCGTCGGATCGGTGGTCTGCTTCTCCATGGTCGTGTCAGGCGCTCTCTTCCTGATGGGATTGGACCCGTGGACCGCGAGCCTCATCGGCATAGGCGCCAGCGCCTTGGTCGGCGCGACGATGGGCTTCTTCGTGACCGTCGTCGGGCTCAATCACTTCATCACCTCGCTGGCGGCGATGGTGATCGTGCGCGGTCTTTGCCTTGTCATCACCAAGGGAACCCCGCTGTCGCTGTTCACCCTGCCGCCCGGGTTCAAGGCGATCGGCCAGGGCAGCTTCGGCAATGTGCCTTATGTCATCGTCATCTTTGTCGTGGTCGTGGCCATCTTCGATTTCCTGCTTCGGCGCGCCACCGCCTTTCGCAAGGTCTTCTATACCGGCAGCAACGAGAAGGCGGCCCAATTTTCGGGTATCAAGACCAAGCAGGTCAAATTCTGGGTCACGGTTCTCTGCTCCACCCTCGCGGGCTTTGCCGGCGTCATCTACATGTCACGCTTTGGCGCTGCCACCCCGACCTTCGGCGCCGGTATGGAGCTCAACATCATCGCTGCGGCGGTGATTGGCGGGGCATCGCTCAATGGCGGCTCGGGCACCATCTTCGGCGCCATACTGGGCATGGCGCTGCTCTCGGTCGTCACAAGTTCGCTGATCCTGCTCGACGTTTCAGTCTATTGGCAGGACATGATCAAGGGATGCATCCTGCTCGCGGCGGTATCGATCGACCACTTTCTGCACCGCAGGAAATCCTGAGCAGCAGCGCAAGAGTTGAGCATCCATCATGTCACCACCCAATTCGCGGGACGACATCACAATCGTCCGCCAGATGTATCAGGCGCTTGTGCTTCACTACATGGAAGCCAAGACGCAAGCTGAAATCGCCAAGGAGCTCGGCATCTCGCATGCGACCGTCAACCGTCTGATCAAACGCGGTCATCAACTCGGGCTTGTCGAGATCAAGATCAAGTCGCCGATCGAGCAACTGGTCGACATCGAGACACGCCTTGTCGCGATAGGTGGACTCCAAAAGGCCGTCGTCGTCCCTTCCGTTTCGGACAACCCGCAGACTGCGCTCCAGCGCGTCGGCGAAGCCGCGGCCAGGCTGGTGCTCGAGACGATCAAGGACGGCGACACGATTTCCATTACCGGGGGCAAGGGGGTGAGTGCCGTCGTCGCCGGCCTCAAGCCGAACCGCAGCTTCGACGTCGAGGTTGTTCCCGCGACCGGCCTGGTCCAGGGCAAGCATTACACCGACGTTAATCATGTCGCATCTCTGATGGCCGACAAACTCGGCGGCCGCGCGTATCAGGTTCACGCGCCGCTGTTTGCCGACAGCCCGGCCCAACGCGACATGCTGATGGGCGTGCGGGCGGTTTCGGATGTCTTCAGCAAGGCGCGGGAAGCAACGCTTGCGGTGGTCGGCATCGGCTCCATCCTGACCGACGATTCGAGCTACTACGATCTGCACCCGTCCTCGAGCGCCGACCGGCTGGCCATCGAACGCTCGGGCGCGGCGGGCGAGTTGCTCGCCCATCTCATAGACCGTAACGGCAAGCTCGCCGACTACAGCCTCAACCACTCACTGGTTTCGCTGACGCTCCAGGAATTCGCGACCATTCCGCAGTCGATCGGGGTCGCAAGCGGCGCAAGCAAGGTGGTCCCGATCCTCAGTGCCATGCGCGGCTCTCACCTCAATATCCTCGTCACCGACGAAACCACCGGCCTGAAGATCCTCGAGCTCGCCGAAGGAAATGCAGCATGAATTCTCGACAAATCACCCGCTCAATCGGCAAGTCCGGCGTTGTCACGTCGGCAGTCGGACTCGGCACCTGGGCCATCGGCGGCTGGATGTGGGGTGGCACCGATGAAGCAGAATCGATTGCTGCGATCCAGGCGTCCATCGATGCCGGCGTCTCGCTGATCGACACCGCGCCGGCTTATGGTCTCGGCCGCAGCGAGGAGATCGTCGGCAAGGCCATCAAGGGCCGGCGCGATCGCGCCGTCATCGCCACCAAATGTGGCCTGAACTGGCACTCGAAAAAGGGCAACCACTTCTTCGATCAGGACGGAACGCCGGTGAACCGATATCTGGGTGCCGACGGCATCGCTTATGAAGTGGAACAGAGCCTGAGGCGGCTCGGCACCGACTATATCGATCTCTACATCACCCATTGGCAGGACCCGACGACACCCATTGCCGAAACAATGGAAGCGCTCGAACGCCTCAAATCAGCTGGCAAGATCCGCGCCATCGGCGCAAGCAATCTCAACGCCTCCGAGCTGCAGCAATATGTAGGAGCTGGCCAGCTCGATGCGATCCAGGAAAGATATTCGATGCTGGATCGCGAGATCGAGCAGACCTTGCTGCCGATCGCGCGCCAGCATCAGGTCGCTGCGCTCAGTTATTCGTCGCTTGCGCTCGGCCTGCTTTCGGGCGCGATTGATCCGGCGCGTGAGTTCAGCGGCGACGACCAGCGCAAAGACAACCCGCGCTTCTCTCAGGCCAACCGGCGCAAGGTAGCCGCTTTGAAGCATGCCCTGGCCCCGGTCGCGGAGGTCCACCAGGCAAGCATGGCGCAGATCGTCATCGCCTGGACGCTGGCGCAGCCCGGCATCACCTTCGCGTTGTGTGGAGCGCGAAACGCGACGCAGGCGCTCGACAACGCCAGGGCAGGGGAGATTTTACTGAGCGCCGCGGAACTGTGGACCATCGATGCGGCGGTGGCCGGGCATCTCGTAGCGATAGATGCGTGATCGAAAGCGCATCCTGAGATGAATCGCATCCAGACGATCGCCGGCTTGCGCGAGACCCCGGAAGTCGAGGTGCTCGTCATAGGCGGCGGCATTAATGGCATCAGCGTGTTTCGCGAACTCGCTTTGCAGGGCGTCGATGTGCTGCTGGCAGAAAAAGGCGATTATTGTTCCGGCGCAAGTGCAGCCCTCTCGCGCATGGTTCATGGCGGTTTGCGTTACCTTGAAAACGGCGAGTTCAAGCTGGTCCGCGAATCTCTGCTCGAACGCGATCGGTTGTTGAAGAACGCGCCGCACTACGTTGCGCCACTGCCAACCACTGTGCCGATCTTCGACCTGTTGTCAGGTGTAGCAAATGGCGCAGTCCGCTTCCTTGGGCTAAGCCGCCGTCCGGGCCGGCGCGGCGCATTGGTCATCAAGACCGGCTTGGCGATGTATGACTTCTTCACCGCCGCACGGCGTGTCGTCCCGACGCACAAATTCAGGAGCCGCGCTGAAACACTCAAGGTCTGGCCTGCAATCAATCCTGCTATTCGCAATTCGGCGACATATTATGACGCGTGGGTCAGCCATCCCGAGCGGCTGGGTACCGAGATGCTGCGCGATACCATGAAGGAAAAGCCGTCCGCCCGGGCGCTCAACTATGCACACGTATCGCTCGATGGCGCGAGCCTGGTGCTCAACGACGGACTATCCGGCGAAACGATAGCCGTGAAGCCAAAGCTGGTAGTCAACGCCACAGGCGGCTGGATTGACCTGACCAATTCGGCGATCGGAGCCGCTGCGCCAAAGCTTATGGGCGGCACCAAAGGTTCGCATCTGATCGTCGACAATCGCGAGCTTCATGACGCGCTCGACGGCCACATGATCTACTACGAGAACGAGGACGGACGGATCTGCATCCTGTTTCCCTATCTCGGCAACGTGCTGGTCGGCTCGACGGATATCCGTGTCGACGATCCCGACCAGGCGCGCTGCATGGATGACGAGCGGCAATACATCCTGCAGTCCCTGTCCTTCGTGTTTCCTGCAATCGAGATCGCCGATACCGACATCGTCTTTCAGTTCACCGGGGTGAGGCCGCTGCCGATAAGCCAAGACAGTTTTACCGGCCGCATACCCCGCGATCATTTCTGCGAACTCATCGAGGGCGCCGGTACACTGCCGCCGACGCTCTGCATGATCGGCGGGAAATGGACGACCTTCCGATCGTTCGGCGAACTGGCCGCCGATATCGTGCTTGAGCGATTGCGCCGACAGCGCGTCGTCGGCACCGAAAACATGCCGATCGGCGGCGGCTGGGATTTTCCCACTGCCCCTGCAAAATGGTGCGCAGATCGCGCGGCGGCGCGTGGCCTGTCGCTGGATCGCATGCGCAGCCTCTTCGAGCGCTACGGCACCGCGGCGGATGCCGTCGCCTCCTATTTGGCAGCGGGACATGACGAACTCTTGCCCGGCAGCGACTACTCGGCCCGGGAGATTAAGCATCTCATCGCCAACGAATATGTCGAGCAGCTGGAGGACCTGCTGCTCCGCCGCACGACAATCGCCATCACCGGTGCTCTCTCGGCCGACCTTCTCGATGCGATTCTCGATATTCTCGCTGTCGAAAAGAACTGGGACGCCGCGCGCAAGGCATTCGAGCGCACCGATTTCCTCGCCATGTTGCAACGCCGGCACGGCGTCGATCTCGACCAGTTATCCCGAAAAGATCAAGGAAGGAGCGCCGAATGCGCATCAACAAGAAAGTCCGCATGAACCGGTTGTTCGGCGAAGCGCGCTGTCTCGACGTCGCAATCGACCATGGCGTGTGCAACGAGCCGTCGTTTCTGGAAGGACTGGAGGACATGGCCGGCGTCGTCACCCAGCTGGTTGCCGCGGGACCGGACGCCATTCAGATGAATTATGGCCAGGCCGATCTGCTGCAGTCCTTGCCCGGCAAGGACAAGCCAGCATTGGTCATGCGCATAGACATGGGCAATCCATATAACAAAACCCGCCACCGCTCGATGTGGGCCATCCTGCAGAATGAAGCCGAGCCACTGATCGGCGCGCTGGAAATGGACGCGGCCTGCGTGGTCGTCAATCTGTTCATGTTGCCCGATGAGCCGGACCTGTTCCGGCAATGCGTCCACAACATTGCCCGCGTTCGCGCCGACTGCGAAAGATACGGCCTGCCGCTGATGATCGAGCCGCTGGCAATGCTGCCCAACTCGGAGCGCGGGGGCTACATGGTTGACGGCGACCCAGAAAAGATCGTCACCCTAACCCGGCTCGCAAGCGAGATGGGCGCCGACATCATCAAGGCGGACCCAACCACCGATCCGAACGACTTCCACCGGGTCGTGGCGGCGGCGCGCTGTCCTGTCCTGGTGCGCGGTGGAGGCAGGGAGGATTTGCGCGCCGTCTTCGACAAATCGGCGGCGCTGATGGCGCAGGGCGCGGCTGGCATGGTCTACGGCCGCAACATTTACCAGCATGCCAACCCCCGTGCCGTCGTGAGAGGATTGATGGCGATCATCCATGAGAATGCGGACGGCGCTGCGGCCTGGGAGCTCTACCAACAAGAATAATCTTTGGCAGCTTGGGAGGAGCTTCAATGCAGCAATACATTCTGGGTCTTGATGCGGGGAACACCGTCATCAAGGCCATCATCTTCGACACCACCGGTCGCGAGCTCGCACTTGCCGCTCGGGACGGCCGCTCCTGCATGCCAAAGCCCGGTCATGTCGAGCGGGACCTCGGCGAATTGTGGCGCAACGCCGTCGAGGTCATCCTTCAGTGCCTCGACCAGTCGGGCATCGATCCCCGCCACATCGCGGTAATCGGCTGCGCCGGGCATGGTAACGGGCTCTACGCACTAGACCGCGGCGGCGACCCGCTGCTCGGCATCCAGTCGCTCGACACGCGCGGCGTCGGCATCGTGAGCGAATGGACGGCCGCGGGCGTTGGCGACCGGACTTATGTCCACTGCCTGCAACGGCCCTGGGCGGCGCAGACGCCGACCCTGCTGGCGTGGCTCAAGCGTCATGACCCGGCGCTTTTTGCCAAAATAGGCACCGTCTTCCTGTGCAAAGACTTTATCGTCAACCGCCTCACTGGCTCACGCTCGACCGAGACCTCGGATATGTCGGGCTGCGGGCTTTTGCATCTGCCCGGCCGACGCTACGAGCGTGAGTTGCTGGCCGCCTATGGTCTCGACGATTGCATGGAACTGCTGCCGAACGTGCTGGAGGCCTCCGACATCGCCGGCCATGTCACGCGCGATGTCGCCGCGGCCACCGGCCTTCGGGCGGGCACGCCTGTGGTGGCCGGCCTGTTCGACGTCGTCGCCAGCGCCATTGGTTCGGGCGTCACCAGCACCGGCGCCGCCTCCATCATTGCCGGCACCTGGAGCATCAACCAGGTTATTACCGAAGAGCCGATCCGCGATCCGTCGATCTTCATGCTGTCGACCTTCGATCCAGTGCGTTACCTCGCCATCGAATCGAGCGCCACTTCGGCCGCAAATCTCGAATGGATCGTGCGTGAGTTCTTCGAGCATGCGCCGCCGGCAGGCGCATCGCCATTCGAGATCTGCAGCGAGCTTGTTGCTTCCGTCGACCCCGCGGGAGACATGCCGATCTACCACCCATTCCTTTACGGTTCGCAGCAGAATGGCAAGGCGCGTGCAGGTTTCTACGGCATCGCCGGCTGGCACACGCGGGCGCATATGCTGCGCGCACTGTTCGAGGGCGTCGTCTTCGAACACCGGCGTCACGTCGAGACGCTTCGTCGAGCAGGAGCGACGGTCAGCCAGGCGGTTCTTTCGGGCGGGGGCTCGCGCAGCGCAATCTGGCCGCAGATATTTGCGGATGTGCTGGACGTGCCGGTGACCGTGGCGCGCAGCCGCGAGACGGGGTCGCTGGGCGCTGCAATTGCAGCCGGGACAGCCGTCGGCCTGTTTGCCGACTTCTCTGCAGGCGCGGCCGCGATGACCGCGCCCGACCGCTGCTACCAGCCCAATAGCGAGATCGCACCGGTTTATGAGCAGCGCTATCGTCTGTATGGCGAGATCAACCAGGCCATGGGTCCGCTATGGGACAGGATGGCAAGCGAACGGATGTCCAATTGACACAGACCGCTGCCGATTTTGGACAATACGACTTCATCATCGTCGGCGCGGGTTCAGCCGGCTGCGTGCTGGCCAACAGACTGTCGGCCAATTCAGGCACGCGCGTGCTGCTGCTGGAAGCCGGCGGCAGCGACCACTATCGCTGGGTCAACATTCCCATCGGCTATCTCTACTGCATGGGCAACCCGCGCACCGATTGGCTGATGAAGACCGAGCCGGAGGCCGGGCTGAACGGTCGTGCGCTCAACTATCCGCGCGGCAAGCTTCTGGGCGGCTGCTCGTCGATCAACGGCATGATCTACATGCGCGGCCAGGCGGCGGACTATGATGGCTGGCGGCAGGCCGGAAATCTTGGTTGGGGCTGGGATAACGTGCTTCCATATTTCCGCAAGTCCGAGGACCATTTTGGTGGCGCCAACGACCTTCACGGCGCCGGAGGCGAATGGCGCGTCGAGCGCCAGCGCCTGTCGTGGCCGATCCTGGACGCCTTCCGCGATGCTGCCGAGGAACTCGGCATCCCCCGGACGGAGGATTTCAACGGCGGGACCAACGAAGGGTCGGGCTATTTCGAGGTCAACCAGAGGAAGGGCGTGCGCTGGAATACCTCGAAAGCGTTCCTGCGGGGCGTGCTCCGGCGGCCGAATTTGCGCGTCGTCACCGGCGCAGAGACCGAGAATCTAAATTTCGACGGAGCTTGCGTCACCGGCGTTGTCTTCCGCGTGGGCGGCCAGTTGCATCGTGCGCGGGCAGGCGAGACGATACTTGCCGCCGGCGCGATCAATTCGCCGAAGCTGCTCGAGCTTTCCGGTGTCGGTCGGCCTGCCGTGCTTGGTGCAGCAGGAATCCCGGTTCGCCACGCGCTGGAAGGCGTCGGCGAGAACCTGCAGGATCATCTGCAGATCCGCACAGTCTTCAAGGTCGCCAACGCCTCGACGCTAAACCAGCGCTACCACAATCTGTTCAGCCGCGCGGCCATGGGCGTCGAATACGCCATCCGTCGCACCGGACCGCTGTCGATGGCTCCGAGCCAGCTTGGCATCTTCGCCAGAAGCGACCCACGCCTGGAAACGCCCGATCTCGAATACCATGTCCAACCGTTGAGCACTGACCGGCTGGGCGAGCCGCTGCATCGCTTCCCCGCGGTCACGGTTTCGGTCTGCAACCTCAGACCGGAAAGCCGCGGCACCGTCCACATAGAGGCGTCCGATCCGCAGACTGCCCCGAAGATCCGGCCGAACTATTTGTCTACCGAGGGAGACCGGACCGTGGCTGTAGCCTCGCTCCGCCATGTCCGCCGCCTGATGAAAGCGCGCGCCGTTGCCCGTTTCGCGCCTGAGGAAATGCTGCCCGGTGCACACTATGAAAGCGACGAAGATCTCGTCCGCAAGGCCGGCGATATCGGCACGACGATTTTCCACCCGGTTGGCACCTGCCAGATGGGCGCAGGCTCGATGGCGGTGGTCGACGGCCGGCTGCGGGTGCACGGCATTGCGGGCCTGCGCGTCGTCGACGCTTCGATTATGCCGACAATCGTTTCCGGCAACACCAACTCTCCAGTGATCATGATCGCGGAGAAGGCATCGGAAATGATCTTGCAGGACGCCAGCCAGGAGAAATAATCCTAGGCGGCGCATCTGAGTTAACACAGACCGGCAGCTATTCGCAGTCGTGCCGCCCCATGGAGCGACCGATGCCGGCAGCGTCGAGGAGTTTACTGCGGCTTTGTCGCGCAGATCGCGAAGCGATGTTGAGTGGCGCGTTCGAGCGCCTTGGGCCAACTCATCTGTCGAGTCTGAGCGCGATGGATCGCTCCCAGTTTCCAGTCGACGACAGGCTGATCGAACCCGGCTTCGGCCAGCAAGCGCACTATCTCTTCCGCCCGTGCGCCGCCCGAGAAATAGACACGAGCAAGAATGTTCTGGTGGCGTCTGGCCAGGGAGGAGGCGTCATTGTCCGAGACCCGGGGCTTGCCGGCCGTGAACTTCTCCCAAAGTTCCCGCAAACTCATCGCCCAGTTGCGGCTGACGAAATCGCCGTCGATGACCAGCAGCTTACCGCCGGGCTTCAGCAGCGAGCACCATTCGGCAAAGGCCGCCTTCGGATCCAGCAGCGTCCAGACCAGGTGACGGGTGACGATAACATCGTAGCTCGCCTTGTCCTCAAGCGTCCGTTCGGCATCCCCTACGATGAAGCGGATATCGGCGCCGCGTTTTTGTGCCTTGGCGCGCGACTTGGCGAGCATGGCTTCCGACCAATCGAGGCCTGTCACCACAAAGCCTAGATCGTGCATCAGATGCGAAAAAACGCCTGTCCCACAGGCGAGATCCAGAGCCGCCCGCCCGGCGCCTGGCCCAAGGTGCCTGCTTATGAACGCATGCCAGGCAGCGCGCTCCCGCTCGGAAAAAATCTCGTGACCGACCTGCAGGTCGAACGTCTCGGCGCGTTCGGACCAATAGTCCCGAATTTCGTCGCGCAGCGAATAGTTTGCGTGAGCCGTCATTGCCCGAAACGCTCTCCTCAACAGCGGTACATTGGAATTGCTCTAAAAAATAATACTTGATTACACAACTCACGTTTTCTAAGCCGGATCCGCAAAACCGAATTGCGAGAGCCCAATGATTTTGAAGTCGATATTTGCGGCCGCGGTCGCGCTTGCGGCCTTGATGCCGCTTACCCTCGGCGCGCGCGCCGAAACCGTCACCGACATCGCCGGCCGCAAGGTCGAGGTGAAGACGCCGGTCGAGAAAGTCATCCTCGGCGAAGGCCGGCAAATCTACCTAGTCGCCGCGCTCGATACCGACAACCCCTTCAAGCGCATCGTTGGCTGGCGCGAGGATTTCTCTCAGGCCGATCCCGACAATTACGCCGTCTATCTGGAAAAATTCCCCTCGATGGCCACGATCCCGACCTTTGGCGGTTTCAAGGACGGCACCTTCGACGTCGAGCAGGCTATCGCGCTTCAGCCGGACGTGATGATCATGAACATCGAGTCCAAGCAGGCGACCGAGGACGCGCAATATATCGAAAAGCTCGCCGCCGTTGGCATCCCGGTGGTCTATGTCGATTTCCGCGAGCATCCCTTCACCAACACCGAGCCGAGCATGCGCCTTATCGGCAAGCTCTTTGGCCAGGAAAATCGGGCCGAAGAGTTCATCGCCTACCGCGCCGCCCAGATCGCGCGCGTCACCGAGGTGATCGCAAAAGAAGATCCCAAGCGCCCGACCGTCTTCGTCGAGCGCGCCGGGGGCTATTCCGACGATTGCTGCATGAGCTTCGGCAACGACAATTTCGGCAAGTTCGTCGAAATGGCCGGCGGCCGGAATATCGCGGCGGATCTGATCCCAGGCACCTTCGGCGCGCTCAATCCCGAACAGATCATCGCAAGCGATCCCGACCAGGTCATTGTCACAGGCGGTAACTGGGAGGCCTACGTGCCGGGCGGCAAATGGGTCGGCGTCGGGCCCGGCGCCGACGCAGCGGCAGCACTGAAGAAACTCAAGGGCCTGACGGAGCGGCCCGCGCTAACCGGCATCAAGGCGGTGGAGAACGGGCAGGTCCATGCAATCTGGCACCAGTTCTACAACAGCCCCTATCAGTTCGTGGCCATACAGCAGATGGCCAAATGGCTGCACCCCGACCTGTTCGCCGACCTCGACGCCGAGGCCACCTTCAAGGAGTTGCACGAGAAGTTCCTGCCGGTCGAGTACAGGCCTGGCCATTGGGTCTCGCTCTCCGATGAGCAGTGAACCGGCCGCACTGTCAGCCAAACGAGGGCGCGGTCTCTACCGCGCCCTCGTCCTGCGCAAGCAGCTCATGCTCGCAGGGCTCGCCCTGGCGCTGCTCCTGAGCCTCTGCATCGACCTCGCGCTCGGACCCGCCAACTATAGCCTCGACCAGGTGGTGCTCGCCCTCGTTTCTCCCGGCAGTGTGCCGCTTCAGGTGCGCGTCGTGTTGTGGGACATTCGGCTTCCCATCGCGCTGATGGCAGTGGTCGTCGGCGCAGCACTGTCGGTCGCCGGTGCACAGATGCAGACCATCCTCAACAATCCGCTCGCCAGCCCATTCACGCTCGGCATTTCGGCGGCGGCCAGCTTTGGCGCAGCACTCGCGCTCGCCTTCGGCGTCGCACTGATCCCGGCCGCGATCGAATATATCGTGCCGCTCAACGCCTTCGTGGTTGCCATGCTGACCGCGCTCGTCATCCACCTGCTCAGTCTCAAGCGCGGCGTGACGGTCGAAACCATCGTGCTTCTCGGCATCGCGCTCGTCTTCACCTTCAATGCGCTGCTGTCGCTCGTCCAGTATCTTTCCTCCGAGCAGGCGCTCGCCGCGGTCGTGTTTTGGACCATGGGAAGCCTCACAAAGGCCACCTGGCCCAAGCTCATCATCACCAGCCTCGTCCTTCTCGCAACCCTTCCGATTTTCGTGCGCCGCGCCTGGGCGCTGACGGCGCTGCGGCTAGGCGAAGACAAGGCCGCGAGCTTTGGCGTCAAGGTCGCACGCCTGAGGCTCGAAACTATGATGATGGTAAGCCTGCTCGCCGCCATTCCCGTCGCCTTCGTCGGCACGATCGGCTTCATCGGGCTAGTCGGTCCGCACATCGCCCGCATGCTGATCGGAGAAGATCAGCGCTTCTTCCTGCCCGCTTCCGCGCTTGCCGGCGCGCTCATCCTTTCGGCGAGTTCGGTTGCCAGCAAGTCGCTCATTCCGGGCACGATCTTCCCGATCGGCATCGTCACCTCGCTTATCGGCATTCCCTTCTTCATCTCGCTGATCCTCTCGAATGTGAGGCGCTCATGGTAACGATCAGGCTCGATGGTCTCGGAGCCTTCCACGGGACGCGGCTCGCCCTTTCGGACATTTCAACTCCCATTTTTCGGGGTGGCGAGCTAGTCGCCGTTATCGGGCCCAACGCAGCGGGCAAGTCAACGCTGTTCAAGCGCATCGCAGGACTTTTGAAGGGCCCGGGCCGCGTCTGCCTCGAGGGAGCGGCGAAGGGGCCGGACGGCATCTGCTACATGCCGCAGGATACGGCAGCCAACGCAGTGTTGACCGTCTATGAATCGATCCTGCTCGCCCGCAAGCAGGGCTCGGCCTGGTCGGTTAGTGATGGCGACCTCGCACGCATAGATGGCATCCTGGCCGCGCTCAGCATCTCGGATATCGCCTTTCGCAACATCGGAGAACTGAGCGGAGGGCAAAGGCAGTTGGTAAGCATCGCCCAGACCCTCACTCGCGAACCTGAGATCCTGCTGATGGACGAGCCGACGTCCGCGCTTGACTTGCACCGGCAGGTCGAGGTGCTGAGCTTCATACGCGGGCTCGCGCGCAAGCAGGGGATTGCGGTGCTGATCGCAATTCACGACCTCAACCAGGCCCTGCGCTTCGCTGACAAATGTATCGTCATTGCCGAGGGGCGGATGATCGCCTGCGGCACCCCGGAAGATGTTGTCACCCCGGCGCTTTTGCGTGACGTGTACCGCGTCGAGGCGCGGATCGAGCGCTGCTCGCGGGGCATCGGTCATGTAATAGTGGATGGGGTCGCGGACGAAACGACAGCGACTGCGTCGATAGCAGCTTAAGGCATCTGTGGTCGAATGAAAAACCTAGAAATAGATCGAAAATTCTGGCGCAAATATTTGAATGAAAATGTTTTCCGTCTGCCTGACGGCTACTTTGGCGACGGATGGAGGTGTTCACTCACGACCGCTGCACGTCCCTCGACGAGCCGCTGTTGTACGAGACACCTTGGGTAGACAGAGGTCGTGAAAACGCGCGATAAGGTTAGCCTGCGCTAGAGATGGCTGGGGCACCGAAAGATGGCACGTCGAATGTGCAACGCAATGCTTGGCTTCGCGGCGCTTGCCATAACCGCGTGCCAATCGGCTCCTGAAACGCCGCGACCCACTCTCGAACCTGCGCTGGAACCCGGTATCATTCCCGCCCAAACTGCCTCGGATCCTGCCGCTGCTCCCTCCGGCTCAGCAACTATAGATCAATCCGTGGCGATCACTCCCCCTGATAAGGCCGTTCCGACAAAGTATGCTGCTTTTTCGGGTCTATGGGCCGGCCGCTTGGATGGGATGTATGACGCCAAACTTGCCGTTCAGACGATTTCTTCCAATGGCAAGGTGACAGTTACCTATGCGTGGGGAACTCTGGGCGACAACCATCCGGGAGAGGCCGCCGGCATTGGAAGAATTGTGGGGACCACGTTGAAGCTTGAGCGCCTGCCGAATGGCGCAGACCTCAGCTTTGTCATGCGGCCCGACAGAACCCTGGCCGGAACCGTTAGGCTTGCCGGCCAGACCTACACGGGCGCGTTCCTCAAGCAATGATCAAAGACGTCTCTGAAACGCGCGCTTGGTAGCCGGTCTACCCGCTGTTTGCGCTGACCGCACCATCAAGCACCCTTGTGCGGGGCTGCACGCGCGCGCCAGCAGGCGCGAATACCGAAATCGCCTTCGGGTGGACCTTGAAATGAGCGGGGGTCGAGGTGACGATCTCACCGTCGGTGTTCACCGGCATCGGCCTTTTCGTCTCGATGTCGAACTCGACGCATCTGGCCGTGCGAACCTCGCTCCAGGCGCCATGTGTGCCTGAGCGGAATGAGCGCAGCATAAGCGCCATTTTCCAGAGATTCGTCATTTCCAAGCTGTACAGGTCGAGATGGCCGTCATCGATCTCCGCCGTCTCCTCGACGATGTTGCCGCCGCCATAGTGGCGGCCGTTGCCAACTGCAATCTGGTAGGTCTTGACTTCGGTCGCCACGCCTTTTTCGGTAATCCTTGCTTCGAAGAGGCGGGCCTTGGTCAACACTTTCATGGCCGCCAATGCATAGCCAAACCTGCCGAAACGCTTCTTCAGCGCCGGATCGAGACCCTGGGCAAGGTCGGTGCTGAGGCCAATGCTCGCAACGTTGAAGAAAGCGTGACCATTGACGGTCCCGATATCGATCAGTCGCCTTCCGCCTTCTGCGATCACGTCGGCCGCTTTCCCAAGATCCAACGGTATTTCGAGGGTGCGCGCCAGATCGTTCGCCGTCCCCATCGGAATGATGCCCATCGGCAGCCCGCTTTCCATAACCGCGACCGCCGCCGAGGACACCGAGCCATCGCCGCCGCACACGATCACAAGATCAGCCATATGGCGAAGGCGCACGATGTCGCGTGCTATCTCGGGCAGTGCCTCAAATGTCTCGACGCTGACGCGGAGCCCACCGGCTTCCAGCCGCTCGACGACCGGTGCGATAGATTCCTGCCCGCGTCGTGCCTTTGGATTGATGAGTAGAAGCGCGCGTCTGTTCGTGATGTCATTCATGCGGCGTAGATAGGGTGCGTGCCTGCGGATTACGACGTCGACAGGCGCGCCTGGGAAAACAAGTCACCAAAATCACGGCTTTGGCAGCCGTTGCGGAGGTTGAAATTCGGCCGACAGCGTAATACCTTGTGGAAAATGGGTATTACCGAGGTGCAAGATGAGATGACCAACACGGTCACAGCCAAAGGACAGGTGACCATCCCGAAGCCGGTCCGGGACCTGCTCGGAATCGTTCCGGGCAGCAAGGTTGATTTCCGCCGCACCGATGACGGCAATGTGGTGATTGTGCGTAGTGACAAGAAGCAGCCCGCGAGCCGCTTCGCGAAATTGCGCGGCCATGCCGGCAAGGGACTCGACACCGACGCGATAATGGCACTGACGCGTGGCGACGCGTGACGCTGGTCGACACCAATGTTTTGCTCGACCTTGTCACCGACGATGCGAACTGGGCGGATTGGTCGATCGCCCAGCTTGAGGCGGCAAGCCTCAATGGGCCGTTGTTGATCAACGATGCAGTCTATGCCGAACTTGCCGTCCGCTATGACCGCATCGAGAGTATCGACGCGTTTCTTGACGAAGCCGGTCTCCAATTGACTCCGATGCCCCGGGCAGCACTGTTCCTCGCCGGAAAGGTCTTTACGCGGTATCGCAAATCTGGCGGATCGCGCACTAGTGTGCTGCCTGACTTCTTCATCGGCGCCCATGCAGCCGTCAATGGATTGCCGTTGCTCACCCGCGACGTCGGCCGCTACCGCACCTATTTTCCATCGCTGAAACTGATCGCACCGGACTCCTGAACAGCCCGCCGGCCGAGAAACACGCTTAGGCAGAGGCCTTTTGCCTCTTAATCCTGAAGTCTTGGTAAGATGGTTCCGTGCAAAATTGTCGTCTGGCTATAGGACTGAGTGGCTGCATGCCTAACCGGCGACCGGTCGCTGGTTTCATCACCTGCTCAGAGCGGTTTCCGGATCCATTTTGCCAGGACGCCAATGATGCCCTCCCGGAACAACAGCACCGCGACAACGAAGATGATGCCTTGGCCGATCGTGACCCAGTCGCCAAATGTCGCGAGGTAATTCTGCATGGTGACGATGACTGCCGCGCCGACGATTGGTCCGAACACCGTGCCCATGCCGCCCAAGAGCGTCATCAGCACGACTTCGCCGGACATGGTCCAGTAGACGTCGGTAAGCGACGCCAACTGGAACACGATCGCCTTGGTGGCGCCGGCGACGCCGGCGAGCGTGGCCGACAGCACGAATACGGCGAGCTTGTAGCGGTTGACCCGATAACCCAGCGAGATCGCGCGGGGCTCGTTCTCGCGGATCGCCTTCAACACCTGTCCAAACGGCGAATGGATGATCCGATAGATCAGCAATATGCCGGCGAAGAAGATGGCGAGCACGAAGTAATAGAGGACTTCGCTCGAGCGCAGGTCGATCAGCCCGAACAGATGGCCGCGCGGCACGGCCTGGATGCCGTCCTCGCCACCGGTAAACGCCGCCTGCAGCGAGAAGAAATAGATCATTTGTGCAAAAGCGAGCGTCACCATGGCGAAATAGATGCCGTGGCGGCGAATGGCGAGGGAGCCGATGGCGAGACCGAGCACGGCTGCCACCAGCGTGCCCCCGATGATGGCGAGTTCGGGCGTCAAACCCCACACCTTTGCCGCATGGGCCGAGACGTAGCTCGCCATGCCGAAATAGGCAGCGTGGCCGAAGGACAGCAGTCCGCCATAGCCGAGCAGCAGGTTGAAGGCGCAGGCAAACAGCGCGAAGCACAGCACCTTCATGACAAAGATCGGATAGAGCAGAAATGGCGCGGCGATGAGGAAGACGAAGAGCGCGGCGAAGATCGCAAGGTGATGACGTGGCATGCCCGCGGCGCCAACCGACGTGATTGCCGCCATAGCGATCGGGTTGGTCTCGGTTGTCATCACACACTCCGCCCAAACAGACCCGCGGGCTTGACGAGCAGCACGAGCGCCATGATGACAAAGATCACCACGGCCGAGCCTTCCGGATAGAACACGCGGGTCAGGCCCTCGATCAGCCCAAGCCCGAAGCCGGTGAGGATGGAGCCCAGGATCGAGCCCATGCCGCCGATGACGACGACGGCGAAGACGACAATGATCAGGTCAGCCCCCATGTTCGGATTGACTGCGTATATCGGCGCGGCGAGCACGCCGGCAAAACCCGCGAGTGCGACGCCGAAACCATATGTAAGCGTGACCAGCAGCGGCACGTTGATGCCGAACGCGCCGACCATGGTCGGGTTCTCGGTCGCTGCCCTGAGATAGGCGCCAAGCCGGGTCTTTTCGATGATGAACCAGGTCGCGAGGCACACGATGAGGGAAGCCACAATCACCCAGGCGCGCGAATTGGGCAGGTACATGAAGCCGAGATTATGCCCGCCGGTCAGAAGCGGCGGCGGCGGGTAAGGAAGACCGGATACGCCGAAAAACTGGCGGAAGAAGCCGACGATGATCAGCGCCAGGCCGAAAGTGAGAAGCAGCCCGTAGAGATGGTCGAGGTGATAGAGCCGTCGGATCAGCACGCGCTCAAGCACGATGCCGGTGACGCCGACGATCGGCGGCACGATGAACACGGCCCACCAGTAACCGACACCGAGATAGTTGAGCAGCATCCAGGCGCCGAAGGCGCCCAGCATGTACTGCGCGCCATGCGTGAAATTGATGATGTTCAAGAGACCGAAGATGACCGCCAGCCCGAGGCTCAGAACCGCATAGAAGGATCCATTGATCAGCCCGAGCAGCAATTGGCCGAACAGGACCTGCGGCGGAATTCCAAGCAGTTCGAACATGGTCGCTCCAGCTGACTTATCGGCGAGACGACGCGCCGAGCGGTTCGGCGCGTCGTTGGCGAGGGATCGCTTATTTAACGAGCGAACAGCCGCCTTCGGCGAGCGGGCGGAACGCTTTGTCGGCCGGAATGGTGGCCACCGTCTCGAAATAATCCCATGGCCCCTTCGATTGGTCCGGCTTCTTGACGCGGAACAGATACATGTCGTGCAGCTTGCGCCCGTCCGCGCGGATCGTGCCCTTGCCGAACAGCGGATCATCGGTCGGCATTTCCTTCATCTTGGCCATCACCTTGGCCGCGTCCTTGTCGCCAACGGCCTCGACGGCTTTAAGGTAATGCAGGACCGAAGCGTAGACTCCGGCCTCGATCATCGAAGGCTTTTGCCCGGCATTCCGCTCCTGGAAACGGGCAGAGAATGCCCGCGTTTGATCGTCCTTGTCCCAGTAGAACGCGCTGGTGAGCACGAGGCCTTGCGCCACGTCGAGGCCAAGCGCATGCACGTCATTGATGAACATCAACAGGGCGGCGAGCGCCTGGCCACCCTGCGTGATGCCGAATTCCGACGCCTGCTTGACCGCGTTGATCGTGTCGCCGCCGGCATTGGCGAGGCCGACGACCTTGGCACCCGACCCTTGCGCCTGCAGCAGGAAGGACGAGAAATCCTGGCCGGGGAAAGGATGACGGACAGCGCCGAGAACCTTGCCGCCCGATGCTTCGACGACCGCCGACGTATCGCGCTCGAGCGCGTGGCCGAAGGCATAGTCCGCCGTGACGAAGAACCAGCTATCGCCGCCTTGTGCGACCATGGCCGAGCCCGTGCCGTTGGCAAGCGCCCATGTGTCATAGGTCCAGTGGACGGTGTTGGGCGAACATGCTTTGCCGGTGAGGTCGGACGAGGCCGGACCCGAGGCGAGGAAGATCTTGTTCTTCTCCTTGGTGATCTCGTTGACGGCGAGCGCCACTGACGAGGTTGGCACGTCGGCGATTACATCGACATTTTCGGTGTCGTACCACTGGCGGGCGATGTTGGAGCCGACGTCCGGCTTGTTCTGGTGGTCGGCTGAGACGATCGACACGTTGATGCCCTTGTCCGCCGCCTTGAAGTCTTCCACCGCCATCTGGGCCGCGATGACCGAGCCTTCGCCGGCGATGTCTGCATAGATGCCGGAACGGTCATTCAGAACGCCGATCTTGACATCCGTGGCGTAGGCCGCACCGGCCATCAGCAGGCTCGTCAGCGAAGCCAGAATAAACCCCATTTTTTTCATCGCTACTCTCCTCCGATTGCGGCGCAACGCGCCATTGCTAATTGCCTCAGACACCGAGATAGGCGTGCAGTTTGTCGATGTTGGCGTCGAGTTCGTCGTTGGGGATCGTGTCGATCACGCGCCCCTGTTCCACCACGTAGTGCCGGTCCGCGACCAACGCGGCGAAATGAAAATTCTGTTCGACGAGCACGATCGTGAATCCCTCCTCCTTGAGCCGGGCAATGGTGCGGCCGATCTGCTGCACGATGACGGGAGCAAGCCCTTCGGTCGGCTCGTCGAGCAGCAGGAGCTTCGCGCCGGTCCGCAAGATCCGGCCGATGGCGAGCATCTGCTGTTCGCCGCCCGAAAGCTTGGTGCCTTGGCT
Source organism: Mesorhizobium sp. WSM4813 (assembly GCF_055811555.1). Lineage (NCBI taxonomy): Bacteria > Pseudomonadati > Pseudomonadota > Alphaproteobacteria > Hyphomicrobiales > Phyllobacteriaceae > Mesorhizobium > Mesorhizobium sp. WSM4813. Next base: position 8,528 of record NZ_JBVVQU010000006.1, on the reverse strand, counting down.
CGAAAGCCGCTCCTTCAGGTTCGGGAAAAGCTCGAAAATCTGCTCGACGCTGAGCCCACCGGGGCGCACCTGCGGCGGCAACATCAAATTTTCCTCGACCGAGAGACTGGAAAAGATGGCGCGTTCCTCCGGGCAGTAGGCGATGCCCATCTGTGCGATCAATCGCGACGGCAGCTTGATCGTCTCCCTTCCGTCATAGGTGACCGAGCCCGAGCGCCTGGAAAGGATGCCCATGACGGCCTTCAGCGTCGTCGTCTTGCCGGCGCCGTTGCGGCCGAGCAGCGTCACCACTTCGCCTTCGCCAACCTCGAAACTCACGCCGTGAAGCACATGGCTCTCGCCGTACCAGCCCTGCAGGCCATCGACGCGCAGCAGCGCTCTCGCCGAGCGGCCAGCAGCCGGCCTGCTTGCAAGTTCAACGTCAGACATGTCCGGCCCCGATATAGGCTTCGATAACGCGCGGATCTTTGGAAACCGCAGCATAGTCGCCTTCGGCGAGGACTTTGCCGCGCGCGAGCACGGTGATGCGGTTCGACAGCGAGGCTACGACCGACAGATTGTGCTCAACCATCAAAATGGTGCGGTTCTGGGAGATGCGCCGAATCAGCGCCGAGATACGCTCGATATCTTCTTGCGCCATGCCGGCCATAGGCTCATCGAGGAGCAGCATTTCAGGGTTCAGCGCCAGCGTCGTCGCGATCTCAAGCGCGCGCTTGCGGCCGTAGGACAGATCGCTCGCGCGGATATCTGAAAACTCGGTCAATCCGACATCGGCGAGAAGAGCCGCACCCTCGCTATTGAGCTTGGAAAGCACTTTCTCGGAGCGCCAGAAATCGAAACTGTCGCCGCGCCGGCGCTGCAGCGCGATGCGGACATTCTCGAGTGCCGTCATGTGCGGAAACACCGCCGATATCTGGAAGGAGCGCACAAGGCCCAGTCGCGCGATGTCGGCCGGCTGCATCCTGGTGATGTCGCGGCCTTGGTAGCGGATCGCGCCGCGCGTTGGTTGGAGGAATTTGGTCAGCAGGTTGAAGAGGGTTGTCTTGCCTGCGCCGTTGGGGCCGATCAGCGCGTGGATCGATCCTCGCTCCACCCTCAGGTTGACATTGTTGACAGCGACGAAACCCCCAAATTCCTTAGTCAATCCCGCGGCTTCCAGGATCGCTCCGGAATTCATGCGCGGGAGCCTTCGCCCGTCATCGGCATGAAAACGTGGAACCGCGCTGCGGGGCTGTCCACCCCCAGGGTGACTTCCATGGTTTCCTCCCGTGGCTCTCCCGTCCGCAACAAACGACCTAATGCACATCGCGTCAAGGCTGCAATTTTCAGAAGCGTTTAACTTCGCGAAAAGCTCAGCTGCGCTGGCTCGAGTTCGGGTTTTCCCGGTCTGCCCGGGTGATCTTGCCCTTCGACGCTTTCGATCCGCCTCCCCATTCCTGGGCATTCCTGGCTTTAGCGCCGCCCTTGGCCGGTTCCTTGGCCTTGTCGCTGCCGCTTGCCCTCTTTCCGGATACAGGCTGGTCGGCTTTCGTAGACGAGTTTGTCTTCGCCATGGTGTCACTCCTGTCGATGGTCGGGGATCGCAACCACTATGGTCCGCCTGCTGCGGGTTAATCCTTGCCGCCCTTGCCACGATTTGGATCCTTGCCGGCAGCCTGGCTGCTCTTTTGCGGCTTGTCCTTCTTGTCCTGATTGCCGCCGTGGTTGCCGCCATGTTCGCCGCTGGATCCCTTGACGGCTTTTGTGTCCTGAAGCTTCGTAGCCATCCTGGTTCTCCCTTTTGCTCCGTCTGCTTGAACTCCCCTGACGCGGTGATTGTTCCCGCCGGGAACATATCGGCGCTTCGAGAGTTGGCGCAGGAGGACCACACCGCAATGAACGCGAGGAAGGGAATTGCCGACGGCGCTTTTTGAAGGATGACCTTCGCTTTCGAGAAGGTATTGCAGATGAAAATTGCCCAGATCGCCCCCCTTACCGAAGCCGTGCCGCCGCGGACCTATGGCGGGACCGAGCGAATAGTTTCGTATCTGACTGAGGAGCTTGTTCGGCAGGGGCATGATGTGACTTTGTTCGCCAGTGGTGATTCACGCACCTCGGCCGAATTGGTACCGTGTTCCGATATTGCGTTGCGCCTGAATCCCAGGGTTCGGCACGATATTCCCCACCACGTGACGATGCTTGAAAAGGTGCGCAGGCGGGCCGATGAATTCGACGTGCTGCATTTTCACGTTGATATTCTCCACTTCCCCGTAGTCCGGGATTTTGCCCAGCGGACCGTTACGACACTTCATGGACGGCTCGACCTCCCGGACCTGGCGCAGCTTTACGCGATGTTCGATGACATTCCGCTGGTCTCGATTTCCTACGACCAACGCTGGCCCATGCCGCCGGTCAATTGGGCGGGCACGGTGTATCACGGGCTGCCACGCGACCTTCTTCCTTTTCGCCCGAAAGCCTCGGGCTATCTCGCATTCCTCGGCCGCATCTCACCGGAAAAGGGGCCGGAAACGGCCATTCAAATCGCAGCGCGTACCGGTATGCCGCTGAAGATCGCCGCCAAGATCGACAAGGTAGACCAATCATATTGGAAAGAGAGGGTGGAACCCCAATTGCTTCGACATTCGAACGTGGAATTCATCGGCGAGATCGACGAACGGCAAAAAGCAGACTTTTTGGGTAATGCGGCAGCGCTTTTGTTCCCCATCGAGTGGCCGGAACCCTTCGGACTCGTAACCATCGAGGCGATGGCCTGCGGCACGCCTGTGATAGCCTTTAGGCGCGGCGCCGTTCCGGAGGTCGTCGACGATGGTGTGTCCGGGTTGATCGTCGACACGCTCGACGAAGCTGTGGACGCAGTACGGCGAATAAACGGCCTCGATCGTGGACAGGTGCGACGGACTTTTGAAGAGCGATTCACGGTCGAGCGCATGTGCCGCGACTATGCAGCGATCTATGGCTCGCTCTCGGACGACATAACGACCGCACTTGGTTCTCAGAACAAGCGCGCCAAAAATGCCGCAATGATGAGTATGTCTACCTGACCGAGCAAGGAAAACGGCTCGGCTGCCCGGATCAGCGCCTGAGCCGCCTTGGTCGCTTCTGAACCGGAGGGTTGACCATGACCACTCAACTCGAAGACCGCAAGATTGATCCAGCCGTGGCGCTGCCGGCAATCGACGAAACGGCACCGCGCGAGCCGCATCGGCAATTTGCGCTGAAACACGAGGATTGTTTCGTCGTCGCAGACAGCTACGGCGACATACGCGGCACCGGCGACGGGCTTTTCCGCGACGACACGCGTGTATTGTCGCGCTTCCGTCTGTTCATTGGCGGCCGGATGCCGTCGCTGCTCGGCGCCTCGCTGTCGCAGGACAACATCCTATTCACCGCCAATCTTACCAATCTAGCCACTATCGGGCCGAATGGCAGCGAAGCATTGCCGGGCGTCGTCCACGTCGATCGGACGCGGTTCATCTGGCAGGACCGCATGTTCGAACGCATCAAGTTCACCAACTACTCCGCGCGCGAGGTGGTTCTGCCGGTCCGGCTCGACTTCGACGCCGATTTCCGTGACATGTTCGAGGTGCGCGGCACTACGCGTAGCCGCCGCGGTCGCGCGCATGACGCACTGGTCGGCGAGGCGAGCGTAACGTTCCGATATGAAGGCCTCGACAATGTGGCTCGTCAATCGGTCATCGCATTCTCGATCAAGCCCGATCAGGTGCACCCCGATCACGCCGATTTCCTCATTGTCGTGGCAAGGCGTGACAGCAGAGCATTGTACCTGGAGGTCGGCCACAGCGAAGAAACCCCCTCCAGCGACCGCTTTCGCGGGGCCGCTGCGCGAGCCCGCTTCGCCATGCGCTCAAAGCGCCGGCAGGGCGCCACCGTCTTCAGCTCCGGGCGCGTGTTCAATGACTGGCTTACACGCACGCGCGCCGACATCGCGCTGCTGACGACCGATCTGGAGACCGGGCCATACCCGTATGCCGGCATCCCTTGGTTTTCGACGGCTTTCGGCCGCGACGGCGTCATTTCCGCCTTGCAGATGCTTTGGCTCAATCCGGACCTTGCTCGTGGGGTCCTGGCCTTCCTTGCCCACTATCAATCGACCGAGACCTCTGTATTCGACGATGCAGAGCCTGGCAAAATCATGCATGAGACCCGCAAGGGGGAAATGGCCGTACTGCGCGAGCTGCCGTTCGGCCGCTACTATGGCGGCGTCGACACCACGCCACTCTATGTCTATCTGGCTTCGTCCTACGCCGATCGCACCGGAGACGAGGCGTTCGTCGATCGCATGTGGAACTCGCTGGGCGCTGCCACTGCTTGGATGGAAGAGGTCGGAGCCCGCAACGGGGAAGGCTTTGTAACCTACAACAGGGCGGCCGACACGGGGCTGTTCAACCAAGGCTGGAAGGACAGTTCCGATGCCATCTTCCATGCCGACGGCACGATCCCCAAAGGGCCGATCGCATTGGTCGAGGTGCAAGGTTATGCCTTCGCCGCATATCAAGGGATGGCGGCGCTGGCCGCCAGGCGCGGCGACGACGCAAAGGCGGCGCACTGGAGCGCCCTGGCAGAAAGGATCCGTCAGGCGGTGGAGACGCATTTCTGGATGCCGGACCGCGATTTCTATGCTTTGGCCATCGACGGAGAAGGCAAGCAATGCGCGGTTCGCACGTCCAATGCCGGTCACCTGCTTTACGTCGGGCTGCCGTCTGCGGAACGGGCTCAGTCAGTCGCCACCCAGCTCCTCTCTGGTCATCTCCATAGCGGTTGGGGCGTTCGCACACTGGCCGACGACGAGATCCCATTCAACCCGATGTCATATCATAATGGCTCGATCTGGCCGCACGACACCGCGCTCTGCGCCTCCGGGCTCGCCCGCTATCACGAGCGCGACAGCGTCGTGAAGCTGATGAGCGGTATGTTCGAGGCGGCGGTCCGTTTCAATATGCGGCTGCCAGAGCTGTTCTGCGGCTTTACGCGTGCCGCCAGCGATTCACCGGTGGCCTACCCGGTCGCCTGTCTGCCGCAAGCCTGGTCGGCTGGCTCCGCTTTCATGATGCTCCAGGCCTGCCTGGGCATTCGGGTTGACGGCTGGAAACGCGAAATCACCGTCGAACGCCCGCGGCTGCCGATCGGCATCGACAACATCGTTATCCGCCACCTGGCCATCGGCGAGGCGAAAGTCGATCTCATCTTCGAGCGCATTGGCGACCGCGTTGTGTGCTATCTCGACCATCGCCATGAAGGTCTGGTGCCTCTGGTGGTGCGTTCTTAGCGCAGGCCGGCTCCCGTGCGGCATCTGCGAGCGCTGGATTGAGTCGCGCCTAGATGAGCCCTCGATCAGGGTAAGTCGCAATCCGGAGGAATGGCATACACAGCCAGCGTAGCGCAAAACCTGTACGGCGGTTCCGCCTGAAGCTTTGGCGACAAGATCGAGCCGACATGGCCGGCATCTCGTTCTTTAGCGATATGGTGCAAAGCAATCACCGATCGCGGCCGCAGGTTGCTTGCGTTAGGGGCGCGCAGTGAGCCGGAGCTGGGCGGACAATCCGCAGAAGGCACGGATCGTTGAAGCTGTGCTCCTCCCGCTCGCCGCACGCTATTTCATCAAGGAACGTGCCACCGGCAGACGGCCGGTCGATCCTGTGGCGCGTTTCCATTTGGGCAACGGCGCTCGCCTTGAACGGCTGAACTTCCTCGCCGATCGCTCCGCCAAGGCGATGCGGCAGTCCCACGGCTTGATGGTCAACTACTTTTACAAGTTGGACGACATCGAGGCGAACCACGAAGCCTTGGCGCAACATGGCGAGATCGCTGCTTCGCCGGAGGTCGGAAAACTGGCGGCAACCGCTTCGACCGACACCAGTATTGGCGCCCCGGTTCGTCGACGTCGCACCGAACTGCAGATAACCTAATAAGCAAATTGGGAGGAGTTCAATGAGCAATCACCTGTTCGACGCCATGCGAGCATCCGCCAAGTCAGGCGAGTCGATTTTCATCGAGACTATCGATGGTCAGCGTTGGACCTATGGAGATGCGCTGCGGCTCTCCGGACAGATCGCCAGCGCAATTGATGTGCTCGGCGTTCGCCCAGGCGACCGCGTCGCGGTCCAGGTGGACAAGAGCCCGCTGGCTCTGATGCTCTATCTCGCATGCGTGCGCTGCGGGGCGATCTATCTGCCGTTGAATACCGCCTATACGCTGGCTGAACTCGACTATTTTATCGGTGACGCCGAACCGCGGCTCGTCATCGTCTCCTCGAAGTCGCGAGCTGATGTCGAACGGATCGCGCACGGCCACGGCGCGATTGTCGAAACGCTCGATGCGGACGGCGCCGGGTCGCTCATGGAGTTGGCCAGGGACGAGTCTGCCGATTTTCTCGACTCGGCGCGCGCGCCTGACGATCTCGCCGCGATCCTGTACACATCTGGAACCACCGGCCGTTCCAAGGGCGCAATGCTGACGCACGACAACCTTTTGTCCAATGCATTAGCACTGCGCGAATGCTGGCACGTGACCGCAGCCGACCGGCTGATCCACGCGCTGCCGATTTTTCACACGCATGGGCTCTTCGTGGCGACCAATGTCACGCTGGTTTCCGGCGCCTCGATGTTTCTGCTGCCGAAGTTCGAGCCTGGCGAAATCCTTCCTCTGATGTCGCGGGCGACGCTGATGATGGGCGTGCCGACCTTTTATGTCCGGTTGCTTCAGCATGAAGGCCTGAACCGGGAGACGGTCGCCAATATCAGGCTGTTCATCTCCGGCTCGGCGCCGCTGCTCGCTGAAACGCACGCCGCATTCAAGCAGCGCACCGGTCACGCCATTCTCGAACGCTACGGCATGACCGAAACCAACATGAACACCTCAAACCCCTACGACGGCGAGCGAAGGGCAGGGACAGTCGGTTTCCCACTCCCGGGCGTGTCGGTGAGGGTCACCGACCCGGCCGCGGGCGAGACGCTCGGACCATGCGAAACCGGCATGATCGAGATCAAGGGCCCGAACGTTTTCAAAGGTTATTGGCGGATGCCTGAAAAGACTGCGGCGGAGTTCACCAAGGACGGCTATTTCATCAGCGGCGACCTCGGCAAGATCGATGAGGCGGGCTATCTCCACATCGTCGGCCGCGACAAGGACCTGGTGATCTCCGGCGGCTACAACATCTACCCGAAGGAAGTCGAGGGTGAGATCGATCAACTCGACGGTGTCGCCGAGAGTGCGGTCATAGGCGTTGCACATCCGGATTTCGGGGAGGGGGTCACGGCCATCGTGGTGCTCAAGCCTGGTGCCACAATGGACGAAAAGGCCGTGCTCAACGCGCTGCGCGACCGCCTCGCGCGCTACAAGCAGCCGAAACGGGTGATCTTCGCCGAGGACCTTCCGCGCAACACCATGGGAAAGGTGCAGAAGAACCTTCTGCGCGTCCGGTTCAGCAACCTTTACATGCCCGCCTCCTAGCAGGCGCTGACTACCCTGCGTTGGTGCTTGGGAGCGAGACCAACGCAGGCTGATCTACGAACCTATGGAAATGAGAACGGGCGCCTGAAGGCGTTTCCCGAGGGAGGAAGCTATGAACATCCAGATTCTGTCAATCGCGCTGCTGGTCGGCATGTTCGTGATCGCCACCATCCAGCCGATCAATATGGGCGCACTCGCCTTCGCATGCGCCTTTCTGGTCGGCTCGCTCATCATGGCCATGAAGCCGGCGGAAATATTTGCTGGCTTCCCGAGCGACCTCTTCCTGACACTGGTCGGCATTACCTACCTGTTCGCCATCGCCCAGATCAACGGTACCATCGATTGGCTGGTCGAGGGCGCGGTCAAACTGGTGCGCGGACATGTGGCGTGGATTCCCTGGGTCATGTTCCTGGTCGCCGCCGTCATCACCGGCTTCAGTGCGCTCGGACCTGCGGCGGTCGCCATTTTGGCCCCGGTGGCGCTGGGTTTTGCGTTCCAGTACCGCATCAATCCGGTCATGATGGGATTGATGGTTATTCACGGTGCGCAGGCGGGCGGCTTTTCGCCGATCAGCGTCTATGGCGGCATCACCAACCAGATCGTCGAAAAGGCGGGGTTGCCGTTCGCGCCGACATCACTGTTTCTCTCCAGTTTCTTCTTCAACCTGGCCAGAGCCGTCCTCGTATTCTTCGTCTTCGGCGGCTCGAAGGTGCTGCGTAAGTATTCGGTCCCGTCGGGACCGCTGCCTGACCTCCACCCCAAGGGCGTGACGCAGTCAATCGTCGGCCACGGCGGCACGCCGGCTACTCCGATCAGCCATTACGTCTTTGAGGAGCAGACAAAAATGTGTCGGCGCTTTCCGGCCTGACTACGGAAAGGTTGAGGACATTAATCGGCCTAACCGCGCTCGCGGTCGGCGCACTTGTGTTCAAGTTCAATGTCGGCCTGGTGGCGATCACCGTCGCGGTCGCGCTCGCGCTCCTAGAGCACGTCCTGTGGTCGATGAATCGATTGTGATGTGACAGCTGCGTCTTGTGCTGATTCAACATCCACCTCGA